>JACOTA010000017.1 GCA_016178585.1 Nitrospirota bacterium | reverse complement strand
GTGGAACCGGAATGGCGCCGAAGAACGACGTGGTTCATAACAATTTAAATGGCAACGATTGCAGCAGTTGTCATTCCAGTACGACCAGTTTTACGACGTGGACAATGAGACATACCGGTATTGTGGCATTGTGCTCGACCTGTCATGCCCAGGGGAATACCGTAGGAGCTGTCTTTAAACCGGCAACCCATGTCGCGACTGCTGTGGGCCAAGATTGCAGTGCCTGTCATACATCGACGACCACCTTTACCGGCGCTGGCTATAACCATACGGGGATTACAGGAAGCCATAAAAGTGGTGGAACCGGAATGGCGCCGAAGAACGACGTGGTTCATAACAATTTAAATGGCAACGATTGCAGCAGTTGTCATTCCAGTACGACCAGTTTTACGACGTGGACAATGAGACATACCGGTATCGTGGCATTGTGCTCGACCTGTCATGCCCAGGGGAATACCGTAGGAGCTGTCTTTAAACCGGCAAACCATATCGCGACTGCTTTGGGTCAAGATTGCAGTGCTTGTCATACATCGACGACCACCTTTACCGGCGCGGCGTTTAACCATACCACGGCTCAAGTGATGCCAGGGACCTGTACCAATTGCCACGGCACCACGGCGACAGGAAAACCCGCAACGCACCTGGCGACAAACCTTTCCTGCGACCAATGTCATAGGACCACCGCGTGGATTCCGGCGAGCTACGCCAACCATAATAATCCTAAACTCATTGGAGGCCATTCAGGGCTTGATTGTAGAACCTGTCACTCGACGACGTTTTCGAGCGCCATATACCGGGATGGAACGACCTATGGCTCCTGCGCGAACTGCCATAAAAGAAATTATAAATATCCCGGTCCACGCGAGCATCAAGTTGGTCCAACGCTGGCGACATCACTTGCCGCTAACGCGACCTGTTCGAATTGTCATGAACATGCCGGCTACCACTTTTGATTAAAAAGTTAGAGCTTCGCATTTTTTAGAGGCGAAGCTCTAACTTTTCATCTAAATGCAACTCCGGAAATAATCACTCAAATGACAAAATAGATACTGTTTTATATGAATTCGAGTGTGGGAGATCAATCGAAAATGACTTATGTTTGGCAAATTCGTTCACCCAAAGATGCTTGTCAGCAACTCGATTTCTGCTAGATTTAAATTACATTTTATCTCGCTAAAAAGGGGGAATTATTTTAAAAAGAAATTTAATTATTTTAATGGTTTTTTTTTTATTGCCCGGATGCTCCTTAGGAAACGCTCTTTTTCATTCCCGGACAAATTCGCCTGAACTTTCGGAAGGGATTGATAGCTTCCAACGAAAAAACTATCTCAAAGCCAGGGCAGTCTTTACAAAACTTATTGAGACAAAAATCGGGTCCCCGGAAATAGAAGAAGCTCAATGGTATCTGGCCCAAATTGCCGAAAAAACAAATACTCGATCCGCGGCCATGGTACAGTATAGCTTATTTCTACGGAGTTATCCTTCCGGCCGCCATCGGCGGGAAGCCCAGGAGCGGTTGGCTCTGCTTAATACACAGAGTGAGCCTCCCCCCGACGCGCAGAAGAACGGGAAAGAAACGCTGAAAAAAACGGAGGCCCGAAAAGCTCCTGCTCGAAAACCGAGTCGGCCTGATCAGTTTTCCGGAACCTTTACAACTGATTATTTATATGATGATTTATTCACGCCTTCCCCTTCAAGGACGACGCAGAGCCGGTTGAGCGAGTTTCTCGATTTACGATGGAGGAAAGGAGCGGGACCGGACGTACGGGTCTATTTTTCCGGAACCAACACAAACGAGTTTATCAACAATAATAATGATAAAACCCGGATTTCCAAACTCTATGTGGAAGAGAATAATTTTTCGATTTTCTCCAATCTGCGGTTTGGAAGACAGCCCGGTTCCGGCAATACCTTGTTTAACCGGTTCGACGGATTAGCGATGGCTTTCCCTGTGCCATTAACCCCCCTCACTTTGAATACCGGCGCGGGTTTCCCGGTCGATATTTTTAAAAACAATCTTTTTGAAATTCAAACCAACCGGAAATTTTATGAGACTTATTTATCGGTTATTGATTTTTATCATTTAGGCGGAAAACTTTTTTTTACCGAGGAGTTTTTTCAAAATTTCTCTACCCGAAAGGCGGTGGGTCTAAACGGGTACTGGTTGAATAATGACCTTAATATCACAACAGTCATTGACCGGGACATTGACTTTAATCGATTTAACGATATATTGATCAGTATGGATTATGCCCATTCGAATATCCGTTATTCCGCGTCGGCTGAATATCGAAAAAATCCATTTTTAGATTATGACACCGCCTTGAATGACCTCTCGGTGGCATCTCCCCCCCCTCCTGCGCTTCCGATCGGTTCCCTGGAAATCCTTCAACAAACCAGGACAAGAGAAGAGATTCAACATCTGGCATTGAACAATACGACCACCACTTTGGATTACGGCCTGGGGCTTACCGTGGACTTTACTGAAAAGTGGCGTTCAGATTTTCGAGCGGGGCGGACTTTATACAATCCTGTCGACCTGGGGAGTCATGTCATGACCTTTCCGCTTGCACAAGCTGAAAAGTCGGCAGATCGAATTTCGATTTTTTTAAATGAAAGAGATTCCCTCCATTTTGGGGAGACAGGAAATGCTCTTCTTTCGTTCCAAAGGGGCACCGATTCTATAAATTTAACCGGCGTCGGAATATTGTCAAAAACATGGACCAACGGGATGCAGGGAGGATTAAAAGTCCGGGGAGAGTATTTTTCTTTTTCAACTTCCAGGGCCAAAAGAGTTGTGCCCGGTTTTGTTGTGAGAAAGTCGTTTCAAAACGGGGTGGAAGCAAGCCTTGAAGCAGAATATACCATGGAAAACAACAGTGCTTCTTCTGATATGACAACGATGATACAAACCCGGACGAGTATATCGATTCCATTTTGAGGTGGACATTATGACTTCCAATTTGAAAGTTGATTATCTGATTCTGGGAGGCGGAGTGGCCGGGACGACCGCCGCGGAAACGATTCGCGAGCGCTCTGACGGGAGCGTCATGATCGTGACCGACGACGCGAATTGCCTCTATTCCCGTGTCCGTTTACCCGACTACATCGCAGGGTCCATCCCAAGAGAAAAAGTATTTATCAAGGAAGAAAAATGGTATCGAGACCAGAGAATTGACCTGCTCCGGGAAACCCCTGTCGTCTCGCTGTCTCCCCGCGATTGTTCGGTCGGGTTAAAAAACGGAAAGAAGATTCGTTACGGCAAGCTTTTGCTGGCAACCGGAGGGGCGGCCAGAAGGCCCCGGTTTGGAGAGCCTGAAAAGGAGGGGATATATTCTTTTCGCACGATCGAAGATGCCGAACGGATTAGAGAAGCCCTTGGGACATCGAAGAACGCCGTTGTCCTGGGCGGCGGCTACATCGGTTTGGAGCTTGTGCGATGTTCAATCCGGTACGGACTGGAAACGGTTCTCGTCCTGATGGATAGTCAGTTCTGGCCCCAGTCGCTCGATGAGGCTTCCTCCAAAATGGTTGAGCGCGTTTTGCGGGAAAAAGGGGTCATTGTCCATTTTCAGAGTCAGATTCAAACGATCATGGGAAACGGGAAAATTCAGGGGATCACATTAGATCCGAAAAGGCGTTATGACTGTAATTTTCTGGGAATTGGAATAGGGATTTCAACACTTCATCCGTTCATTGAAACGTCAGGGATTGAGGTTAAAAACGGAGTTTTAACCGACGAGACCTTAAAAACAACCGACTCCAATATTTACGCGGCCGGCGACGTCGCTGAGTTTTATGACGTGAAATATCAAAAACACCGTCAACTCGGAAATTGGGTTAACGCCATCGAGCAAGGAAAAATAGCCGGGGCGAATATGGCAGGGGATCGCCAGGTCTATCGCGCTATCAGCAACTACGCGATCCGTATTTTTGGCCTTAGCATCGGGTTTGTCGGAGAGACCGCGAATGTTTCTGGAACCGATATTATTCGAAGAGGCTCTCCGGAAGATGAGGGTTACGTCAGGCTATTTATCAGAAACGGGAGAATAAAGGGAGCGACTCTCATTAACCGAAGCCATGAAATGCGCCCCATTATGCAGTTGATCCAGAAAGAAGTTCCGGTCAATCCGAAAGAATCTAATTTGGAAAATATCGATTATGAATTAGATTCTTTTTTATAAAAATGTAAAATAAGTGAAGCAACCGGCTTTGCCGGTGCGTAACGCGGGGTTCGGGGGCATCGGAAAAGCGAAGCTTCGGACGGGCCCCTGAATATAATATAAATGGAGGAAAAAATGAAAGTCGATATCGATAAAAATGGATGTATTGGAAACGGGAGCTGTGAATCGCTCTGCTCTGACGTATTTAAAGTGGAAGGTGGAAAGGCGAAAGTCCTGAGCGCCGATGTCAGTTCAGAGTTTATGGATGACGTGGTTCAAGCGGCAAAGGATTGCCCGGTTCAGGTGATTTCTGTTTGGGATGGTCCGAAAAGAATCTATCCCCCCAAAAAATAAACCCTGTTAACCTGATGATGCGGAATGAAACTGCTTAAATTTATATTCTTTAGCGCGGGCTGCGGGCTGGCGATCGGCCTGCCGGTTTATTTCCAGTCCCACCCGTTTAACTCTGGAGACTTCATTCCGCATCTTATCGGGATCATCGGCTCGGCGATGATGTTCATCGGAGCCACCGGCTATGTAATCCGCAAGAGGGTCAAAGCCTTCAAAAAAGTCGGAAAAATTAAATATTGGCTGGAAGCCCATATTCTATTTTGCCTGATCGGGCCTTTACTGGTTGTTTATCATAGCGCGTTTTCAATCGAAGCGCCCAATTCCGGAATCGCTTATTACGCCATGCTGATTGTTGTCGGAAGCGGGGTAGTCGGAAGATATATCTACCGGCATTTTCAATTTTCCCTGTCAGGTGAAAGGGCCACCCGGCAGGAAATGAGCGCAGAAGCGGATCAGCTAAATGAGAAAATTCAAGAATATTTCTCAGATTCGCAAAAAATTCTGGACACCATTACAAAATTTTTTGGTTTGAGAGAAAATCAGCAGTCCAGTGGCCTTTTTAAATCGCTGTATGTTATGATGCATACGGATTGGTTGGAAGGAAAACTCAGAAAACAGGTAAAACAGCACCTCAAGCAAAGGAAATCTGTCGCATCGCCGGACTCGGTTGAAAGCGCCCTGGTCAGGCGAATCAGCCTTGAAAAAAAAATTTCTGCCCTGGAAGTGACCACCAGGCTTTTTTCATATTGGCACAATCTTCATGTTCCTTTTATTTGGCTTCTTTTGTTAACCTTTATTGTCCATGTTGTCGCGGTGATGATTTTTTAAGGTCTTGCTCTTCTCATCTTTTTCTACGATAATTTCCGTTTAAAATTCTAAAAAACAATGGCAAACATCCGGTTTCTTCTCATCCTCTGGTTTTTTTTGTCGAGCCTTCAGCCGGCTTATGGTTTTGACATCCTGAAAGGGATCATGCCGGGAGACGTTTCTTCGCTCCATGAAAAGGTGGAGGGAAAATGCCTGGAATGTCATACCCTGGGTAGAAAGTTTTTTTTTGATAAATGCCTTGTCTGCCATAAGGAAACAAAAAGGGATGTCGAACAAAAAAATGGGTTTCATGGAAAAATTGATTCCTCCAGGTGTGAGTCGTGCCACGAGGAGCATAAAGGGAAAGCGAGCCAGCTGATTCAGTTTGATACTGGCGTGTTCGACCATCATAAAACCCGTTTCGAGCTCGACGGAAAACATAAACCAGCTCCATGCAAGGATTGCCATTTAAAACCCAAATACCGGGAGACGCCTCACGATTGTATTTCGTGCCATGTCAAAGAGGATAAACATAAGGGGGGATTGGGAAAGTCGTGTGAAAAGTGCCATAACGCGGGGACCTGGAAGGAGATTAAATTTGACCATGGGACGACAACATTCCCGTTGGAAGGAAAACATGTCCCCGTAAAATGCGATAAATGCCATACCCCGGATAATTTCGCAAAGACCCCGACGACCTGCATCTCCTGCCATAAAAAAGAGGATAAACATAAGGGGGCCCTGGGAGAAAAGTGTGAACGATGTCATTCCGCGACAGACTGGCCAAAAATTAAATTTGACCATGACAAGACCGATTTTCCGCTGGAAGGGAAGCATCAGGCGGTCAAGTGCGAAAAATGCCATACCAAAGAGAATAAATTTAAAGAGACACCCAAAACCTGTATCGGGTGCCATCTCAAAGAAGACAAACACAAAGGAATACTCGGAAAAAAATGCGAAACCTGCCACTCGGCAAAGACCTGGAAGGAACCAGCCTTTGACCATAATAAATTTGAATTTAAACTTATCAGCGTCCATCAAAAAGTGGACTGTTTAAAATGCCACAAAACGCCTCAGGTGAAGGAAACTTCCAAGGTCTGTTTCGACTGCCACAAGAAGGAGGACGAACATAAAGGGAAAGCCGGTCAGGATTGCGACCGATGTCATCTTGTGGCTGAAAAGTGGAAACAAATAAAATTCGATCATTCGACAACGAAATATCCGCTCATCGGGAAACATATTCCGGTGTCGTGTGTAAAATGCCATGCCAAAGATGAGTTTAAGGTTCCGGTGGCCTGTTCGTCCTGTCATACCAAAGACGATAAACACAAAGGAAAGCTGGGGCAGACCTGCGAAAAATGTCATAATGAAAGGTCATGGAAAGATGTTAAGAAATTCGACCATCAAAAGACTGATTTTCAGCTGGAAGGGAAGCATATCGAGACGAAATGCGCGCTTTGTCATAAGACCCAGCTATTTAAAGATACGTCAAAGATCTGTCTCAATTGCCATAAAAAAGATGATTATCACAAAGGCATGTTTGGAAAAAAATGTGAATTTTGCCATACCGCGAAAACCTGGGAAAGAGACGATTTTGATCATCTTAAAGAGACCGGATACGCGCTCCTGGATAAGCACCGCGGCGTTGACTGCACCGAATGCCACACGAAGGCCCTGTTTGTGAAAAAAACTTCCAGAGTGTGTGTTTCCTGTCATAAACCAGATGACATTCATGACGGAGAACTGGGATTCCGGTGTGAAATCTGCCATAGTGAGGTTGGATTTAAAGTCATTAAAAAAGATCCCCGGCCGTAGGGAAAATGAGATGAATTGAAAAAAAATGCTGAAACTCTGTTTGGCTTCCACTTTCGTGATTTTTTTATCCATGAACAATTTTGCGAACGCAAATGATCTTCAAAAGGTGCGTTTAGAAATTATTCAGGCTGACTGGCCCATCACCCTTATGGCCTCGGTCGATATCCCCTCAAGTCCTCAAAAGGTATGGGCGCTTTTAACCGACTACGATCATTTAACTGAAGTGTCGCCTCAAATGGAAACCAGCCGGGTGCTCCAAAGAACTGAAGAAAAAATTGTCATTGAGCAAACCACGGAAACCCGGTTCTTGTTTTTTTGGAAAAAGATTAACGTTAAACTCAATGTGCTGGAAAAGCCGTTTGATGAAATTGCTTTTTATCAAACAGGCGGGAATATGGAACTCTTTTCCGGGAAGTGGGTTTTACAACCGATGGAGGAAGGGAGCGTCACCCGATTAATCTACAGGCTTAAGTTTAAACCAGATTTCTATGTTCCGCGATGGATCGTTCTGCGCGCGCTTGAGCGTGAAGTTCCGGAACAGCTTTTGTTGATTTCAGAACGGGCCGCGGATCTAACACCTAAATGATGTCAAAACTTTCTTCCTTAACCTCCTCATTGATCATTCGAAAGATTCTCATGTGGGGGGCATCTTTTTTAAGCAGACTGATAATGAGATAGCGGCTGTCGGGATAATAGGCAAGCCGGGTATCGGTAGCGGACGGATAGGCGGGGGTATGGGTGTGCGAGTGGTAAATGGCCAGCAGATCAAGCTGATTGTGCCGCATATTGGTAAAAGCCCAAAGCTGTTCACGGGGTTCCATTAAATAGGTGGTGGAGCTTTTATCGGCGTTTTTAACCTGATAATGGTGGGTGACCCGCTCGTCTTTACCTGCCAAAAGACCACAGCATTCTAGCGGGTCTTCCTGCAAAGCCTGGATAAATAGGGCTTCCTGAATCGCTTTCGGAATTTTCAGCATTTAGAGGGTGCAGGACTGGTCATAATCTATGAGTTTGGTGATTCTTGGATTCGGTCCGCAAAGCACGCACCCGGGGTCTTTTTTAGTTCTCACCTCTCTAAAATCCATATCCAAAGCATCGTAAATGAGCAGTCTTTTCGAGAGAGATTCTCCAATTCCCAAAATTTCTTTGATCGCTTCTGTGGCCTGAAGAATCCCGATGGTTCCCGCGAGAACGCCCAAAACACCTGCCTCCTGACAGCTCGGAATCATCCCGGGAGGAGGAGGTTCAGGATAAAGGCACCGATAGCAGGGATTATCATCGACGTGCGCTTTAAGTTTGGTCAACTGCCCTTCAAACCGGAAAATGCTTCCGGAAATTAAAGTCTTCTTCAAAAAGAAACAGGCATCATTGATTAAAAACCGGGTAGGAAAATTATCAGACCCATCGAGGACGATATCATAGTCCTTAATGAGTTCCATGACGTTTTCCGAAGAAATTCTTCCCCGGACGGAATTGATCTGAACGTCAGGATTAAGCGCTGTTAAGGTCGCCCGGGCGGAATCCACCTTGTGGGTATCAACCGTTTTGGTTGAATGAAGAATCTGTCTTTGCAAGTTCGAAAGATCGACCGTGTCGTCATCGATAATTCCAATCGTTCCCACGCCGGCGGCGGCCAGATATAGCGCGACCGGGGAGCCAAGTCCTCCAGCTCCGATGCAAAAAACTCTGGCTTTAAAGAGCTTTTCCTGCCCTTTTCCCCCGATTTCAGGGAGGATGATGTGACGGCTATACCGTTCGATTTGACTGTCGGTTAAATTCATTTTTCGATGCCTTATTATATTCAGGGGCCCGTACGATGCTTCGCATTCTCCGATGCCCCCGAACCCCGCGCTCCGCACTGGCCAAGCCAGCTGTTTCGCTTATTTTATTCAATAATATCCCGTTCAATCGGGTCGACCGTAATCCCTTTTTTCTTTAAAGCCATGACGGCCTTTTCGATCTCCTCGATTTCTCCCATAAGTTCGAGATCCATCCACCCGGTTTTTTCATTCACATCGGCCTTTCGGATATTGGTAACGACCTGGAACTCTTTTCCAATTTGATAAATGACCGGTTCTTTAATTTTTTGTTCCGGAAAAGTGATATGAAATTTCAGACTTTTTTGCGCCCCTCCCGCAATAGCGGGGACGATGGAGACTTCATCGCCGTCTTTTAAAGAGGTTTCCTTTCCGTTCATAAAACGAATATCTTCCTGATTGACATAAATATTGACAAACCGGCGTAATTCACCCGATTCATCACAAAGACGGTCTTTAATTCCAGGATAATTCTTTTCCAGCAGGTCAATGATTTCATCAATGTTTTTACCCGAAATTTCGATTTCTCCCGCCCCCTGCGTGACTTTTCTAAGCGGAGTCGGTATTTTGATTTTAATTGCCATGTAAAGAGGGTCCTTTCAGTCTAACTACGACTATTCCACAATCCGTCATTATTTAAATTTAAATCGCTTTTCAAAAGCGGTTAATGAGGGTTCGATTTCTATCGGATGGTCCAGGGCATCCGCCACCGCTTCCTGAGTTTTTAATCCATTTCCGGTAATATAAACCACAGTGACATCCTGTTTTTTTATGGCCCCCTGTTTAACGAGCTTGCAGAGGACAGCGATGGTGACCCCGCCTGCGGTTTCCGCGAAAACACCTTCCGTTTTTGCCAGAAGTTGAATGCCTTCGACAATCTCCTTGTCATTGACCATTTCGATTTGTCCACCCGATTCATTGACGGTTTTCAAAGCATAATACCCGTCGGCCGGGTTCCCGATTGCGAGCGATTTCGCGATGGTTTTCGGTTTGACCGGTTTAATAAAGTCGGTTTTATCTCTAAAGGCCGTTGCGACCGGAGAACACCCTTCGGCTTGGGCCCCGTTAATTCGGGTCTTGACGGGACCGACGATTCCCATCTTTTCGAATTCCTTTAACCCTTTTGATATTTTGGTTAAGAGTGACCCGGACGCGATCGGCACAACAACCTGATCGGGGACGTTCCATCCCAATTGTTCCACGGTTTCGAAAGCCAGGGTCTTGGACCCCTCCGCATAATAGGGTCTGATATTGATATTGACAAAAGCCCAGGGATATTCGCTGGCGATTTCACTGCAAAGCCGGTTAACATCATCGTAGGTCCCCCTCACCGCGATAACCGTAGGGGCGTAAATGAGGTTTCCGAGGATCTTGGCCGATTCCAGGTCATAGGGGATAAAAACATACCCTTTAAAACGGCCTTCTGCCGCATGGGCTGAAACGGAATTAGCAAGATTGCCGGTCGAAGCGCAGGCGACCGTATCAAATCCCAATTCTTTGGCACGGGTCAGGGCCACCGCCACCACACGGTCTTTAAAAGACAGGGTAGGGTGATTGACGGTGTCGTTTTTAATATAAAGATAGTCGAGACCCAGCTTTGCTCCCAGATTTTTTGCTTCAATTAGCGGAGTGAGGCCGGCATGCCGGCCAATGGTAGCTTCTCCCTCGACGGGGAGAAGGTCAATATACCGCCAAAGACTCAAAGGACCCGACTTAATTTTTTCTTTCGAAAAGTTCTTTTTAATCCAGTCATAGTTATAGTCGACCTCCAGAGGGCCGAAACAAAACTCACAGACATGGATCGCTTTGGCGGGATAACCCTTTCCGCACTCGCGGCATTTAAGGCCTTTAATCTTCATTTTGTCTGACACACGCGTTGCTCGGTTTCAGTCAAATGAGTAATTTCGGGATTTTCACCGCAAAGGGGACAGCGAGGATTTTTCGGAACGCGGACTTTTCTGAACCTCATTTGAAGCGCGTCGTGTGTCATCAACTGGTTAGTTAAGAGATTGCCTGCCTTTAAAATGATTTTAAACACCTCTGTGGCTTGAAGGGTTCCGATAACGCCCGCAAGCCCGCCGAGCACTCCCGCCTCCTGACACGAAGGAACCAGGCCGTCCGGAGGCGGTTCCTTAAAAACACAACGATAACAGGCTGACTCGCCCGGCAAGACGGTCATCATCTGGCCGGTAAACCGAAAGATCCCGCCATGAACGAACGGTTTCTTACTGAAATAAGCGGCGTCGTTAATCAGAAATTTTGAGCTGAAGCTGTCGGTCCCGTCGAGAATCACGTCATATTCCTTAAAGATTTCGAGGGCATTCCTGGCCGTCAGTTTCTCATGGTAGGGAACCACTTTAACGTCAGGATTAATATCTTCGATTTTCCGTTTGGCGGATAAGACCTTTGGCGTGTTCACATCCGGGGTGTGGTGAATGACCTGGCGCTGTAAGTTGCTTAATTCGACCAGATCGCCATCTATAATCCCGATGGTTCCGATCCCGCCGGCTCCAAGGTAAAGCCCCGCCGGAGAGCCCAGTCCTCCGGCTCCGACAATGAGAACCCTGGCCTGTGAAATCTTGATCTGCCCTTTTCCGCCCACTTCCGGAAGAAGAATGTGGCGGCTGTATCTTTTAATTTGGTCTTCGGTAAATTCAAACATCGTATTCTTTTCTATTTTAGGGGCTCACGTCGCCCCTTTGATTAGAAGCATCTGTCCGCTGTGGAACCGCTCCCAAAGCTAGCTCGGATGCTCCACGCTCGCTTTGCGAGCTGGGTATCAATTTTTATATATTAAAATATTTTTCCATACTAATATACCGTTCGCCGGTATCGCATAAGATTGTAACAACCTTTTTATCGGGTCCTATCTCGCGGGCGATTTGAAGAGCGGCAAAAACATTGGCGCCAGCCGAAATTCCCACCAGCATTCCTTCCTCCTTGGCCGCCCGTTTAGAGGTCCGGTAAGCGTCATCATCTGAAACCGTAACCACCCGGTCGATAATTTTGCGGTTTAAAACGGGCGGGATAAATCCCGCGCCAATCCCCTGTATTTTATGAGGTCCCGCCATGCCTCCCGAAAGAACCGGGGAGGTTATGGGTTCGACCGCGATGACCTGAATTTTGGGGTTTTTTGATTTAAGAACTTCGCCTACCCCCGTTATGGTTCCTCCTGTGCCGACCCCGGCAACGAAAGCGTCAATCTGCCCATCCATATCGTTCCAAATCTCTACAGCGGTTGTTTTCCGATGCATTTCCGGGTTGGCGCTGTTGGCAAACTGATTGGGCATATAATAATCCGGATTCTTAGCAAGGATTTCCTGAGCTTCTTTAATCGCGCCTTGCATTCCTTCATAAGCGGGGGTCAGAATTAATTCTACGCCGTAAGAAGATAACAAACTGACTCTCTCCTGACTCATACTTTCGGGCATGACGAGGATAACTTTATAACCGCGAACCGCTGAAACCAGAGCCAGGCCGATTCCTGTATTCCCGCTGGTGGGTTCCAGAATCGTTCCCCCGGGTTTTAAAAGACCTTTTTTTTCAGCTTCATTGATCATATTTAAGCAGATCCGGTCTTTGACGCTCCCGCCAGGATTTAAATACTCTGCTTTTCCGAAAACGGTTCCTTTCCCTTTTTCACTTAAACGGCTTAATCTAACAATCGGAGTGTTCCCAATTGCCTGTGTAACATCTTGAAAAGAGGACAGTTTCATTTTCCTCCTCCCATGTAAAAAAGAAATTCGACCACATCACCATCGCTTAAGGAGGCTTTTTCAAACTCGCTTTTTTCGAGAATTTTTGAATTTAATTCAACCGAAACCATCTGGGGTTCTATTTTTTTTAAGATTAAGAGGTCCTGAACGGTCCCTTTTCCAAATTCCTCAAATTTTCCGTTAATTTTCAATCGCATTTAAAACGCTCCATTTAAATAAAAAAAGGCTTGGGAACGGCCAAAAAGAAGAAGATATTAAAAATCCAGGAACAGCGATAGAAAGTTGTCATTGCGAGCGAAGCGAAGCAATCTCGCCATCGTGAACCGAGATCGCCACGCACCCTGCGGGCGCTCGCGATGACAGGCAAAACAAGGAGTTACAAATCCTATCGCTGTTCTTGGGCAGAACCCAGGAGAGAGATAGGAATTGAAGAAGACTTAAAATCTCTCTGCCGTGATGGTTTTAAGCAAAGTGGGATGTTCACCCGTTTGGTCGGAAAGGACTGGATACCCGTGACGGATTGTGGAATGGTCGAAGTAAGACCGCTTGCGCGGGGATGACGGTTCTATGCAAGTCCTGAGAGCTTTTTTTCGTCATTCCCGGCATCGAAGCTTGTCCCCCGCATGCTTTAAGCGGGGAGCGGGAATCCAGGAGATGCTTCTATCGCTGTTTTTGGATATCCACAAATTTTGTGGATAAATTGTGAATAAATTATTAAATGCCAGGAAAAAATCCTCGTATTTAATTTTAACTCGCAGAGTGCCTAAAAAATAGCCTTCAATTAATTATAAAAAACAATAAGTTATGAAATTTTTAAAATTTTTAACTTTTTTGATCCCAAAATGCTTCTCTTAAAAAATTATCCACAATATATAGTTAATAATTTATAATCACCACAAGATCTTGTAGTTGGATCAAAATCTGTGAATCTGGAAAAAAGAAATCAGGTGGAATTCCGGTGGTTTGACAAATCGCGGTTTCTATGTAACATTTCTAAAATAACCCTTGTGAATCAAGTGAGATTGAAGCTTTCCATATCAAATAAATTATTTGTAAGTTATATCCTTGTCATTTTGTTGAGTATCATGATTGGAGCTTATGCGATCATACAGCTCAATACCTTGAGCAATACCAGCAGCAAAATTATCAATGCCGGAATTCCTCTGATTTATACCAGCGAAAAAATGCTTGAAAGTCTAACGGCCCAAAGTAATTTTGAAAAACGTTATTTTGTTTTAAGAAACGAAACCAGCGAACAGCAGTTTTTCTCCAGGGCGGAAGAATTTAAAAAATATCTTGACGAAATCCAGGGAAAAGGCGTTGATGAAGAGGTCGGACTCATTAGAAAAGTCTATGATCAGTACCTCGCTTTTTTTTCCAGGGCGGTTTCCGAAAAGGCCGCGGCAAGCCCCAAATTTCTGACGGATGAAAAGCAGTTGAATGCCAGAGGAGACGCGGTGGTTCGATTGATTCAATCTCTCAAAGAAAACTTAATGACCTCGGAAAAAGAAAAGATAGTCTTTATCAATTCCCTCAATCAGCGGTCCCTTTATACCCTGGTCATTTTATGCGTTGCCAGTTTATTCTTGGGTTTGGGGTTTGCCTTTGTGGTGACCTCTTATTTTTCAAGCACGATCAAACAGATCAAGCAGACGACTCAACTCATTTCAAGGGGAACGTATGAAGGTCTTCCGATGTTTTTGTCCGAAGACGAAATGGGTGAGCTGGATAAATCGTTCAAGGTGATGGGAGAACGGCTAAAAGAGCTTGAAGCCATTCATCTGGATGCCAATCCGTTGAGCCGGCTCCCGGGTAATCTTGCGATTGAAAGAGAGCTGTTAAAACGGTTACAAAATAAAAGTCCCCTGGCCTTTTGTTTAATCGATCTGGATAACTTTAAAGCCTTCGGCGACACCTACGGTTATGCAAGGGGAAGTGAAATTTTAACGGTCGTGGCCGGCATCCTGGTGAAAACCGTTCAATCCTTCCTCCCAAAGGACGATTTTGTCGGGCATATCGGCGGAGATGATTTTGTTTTGATTACCGAGCCTGCCCGGGTTCATCTTTTATGTCAGAAAATCATTTCTGAGTTCGATCAGACGATTCCCCATTACTATGATGAAGCGGATCGACGGAGGGGTTATATTGTGGCAAAAGATCGAAAAGACGTTGAACAGAATTTCCCATTGATGACCGTATCGATCGCGGTCGTGACAAATGAGAAAAGAAATTTTCTAAACGTCGAAAAAATCGCGGAGCAGGCCGCGCAATTGAAGCATTACGCTAAAACTTTTCCGAAAAGCATTTATGTGATAGACCAGAGGAGAACTTGATCGTGCGCCTTCGTCCGATCATTTTCCTTTTAATCTTATTCCCGCTGGCGTCGTGCGCGGCCTTTCCGTCGTTCACCCTCGATGCGCCCCCGGACGGGTCAGCCGAACTTGAAAAAGCAAAAACGCTCTTCGAAGAGGGAAAATACGGCGAGGCCGCCTCCCTTTATCGGAAATTATCGAAAAGCGGACAAAAGAATATCGCGGAAACCGCGCAATTTCAGATCGGGCGGACCCTTGCTTTTTATAAGAATCCGAAGCGAGACTACCCGGAGGCTTTAATTGAATTTCAAATCTTTGTTAAACGGTTTCCCCAAAGTCAAATAAGGGAAGACGCCTCAAACTGGGTTTTTATCCTCGACCAGTATTTAACCAAGAAAACTGAAAATGACAAATTAAAAGAAGATATCAGAAAACTGGTGGATATCGATATCGAAGTGGAAAAGAAACAACGGGGAATCAAGTAACCCTGATCGTTGCGAGGGTCTTTATTTATAGGCCGTATGAATGGCGACGATTCCTCCCGTTAGGTTCTGATACGCCGCGTTTTTAAACCCCGCCTCTTTGATCAGCGTCTTAAAGGTCTCCTGGTCAGGAAAATTTCGAATAGAATCGGGGAGATATTGATAGACCCCCGTTTGATCCCTCGAAACCCATTGTCCTATTTTTGGAAGAAAAATAAAGGAATAAAAATCGTAGAGTTTCCTCCAAAAAAGACGGGCAGGTTTTGAAAATTCCAGGCAGATAAATTGTCCGCCCGGTTTTAAAACCCGAAAAACTTCATTGAGAACGCTCTTAAGGTCTGTGCAATTCCTTAAGCCAAAACCCACCGTCACCAGATCAAAAGAATGGTCTTTAAACTGAATCATTTCGGCATTTCCCAAAACGGGTGAAATTCGAGAGGCAAGTCCCCTGGAAACAAATTTACGGGATCCGACCTTAAGCATCTCCCAATTCAGATCCGAAGCAACGATTTTACTCCCTTTTTTTACCCTCGAAAGTCCGATGGCAATATCCCCTGTTCCGGAGGCGATATCCAAAATGACCCCTTTTTCGGGAAGCCGGGCCATCTGGACGACTCTCTTCTTCCAGTAATGATGGATCCCGAGGCTGAGAAGGGTGTTATTCAGGTCATATTTTCCCGCGATTGAGGAGAACATTCTCTGAACGCTTTTTTCTTTATTATCGAGAGAGTATTTTTTAGGATTTTTAGCGGAAAAGGCCATAAGGGGACTATGGGTAACATTTATTAACCCCAAGAGTCAAGAAAGAAATGGCTCCGGGGTCAGGGGAGGAGGGTTCCGTCACAGGTCAAAGCGTCTTCCGGAGTTGTCTCCCTGTCGTATTTACAATGGCCTGAAACGTTCATGAGGCACGTTTCAGGCAGGTGGTTTTCTCTTGGAGCGTTGTTTGGCGCACGCCCCATTCCTACACCCTCCTCCCCTGACCCCGGCTAACGAAGATTAAAGAGAGGCAATCACCCTGGCCAGGCGCTCCCGGGCTTCTTTCGCGACGGCAGCCAATTCCTTTTTATCTCCTACGATTGAAAGAAAGACATCCGGGTCTTGCGCGGAAACCACGGTTTGATTGGGTCCCGTTTCGAAAATGATGACGTTGCAGGGGAGAAGGAGCCCCATTTCGGTTTCCACAGAGAGCGCCTGGTAGGCCAAAGAAGGATTGCAGGCTCCCATGATCAGATATTTCTTAAAATCTTTATCAAGTTTTTTCTTCAAAGTCTCCTTAACATTAATTTCGGTCAAAATACCGAACCCTTCTTTTTTTAGGGCTTCCGTCACTTTCGGGATTGCGTCCTCGTAAGAGGTGTTTAATGTTTTCCGGATACCGTAATCTTGTTTTGCCATGGATAGGCCTCCTTTTTATTTAACGTTGTAAGCCATCACCAGATAAGGATAAATCTTCGCATGGTGATGAGGTTCAATCATCGATAAATTCCCTGGAATTAGTCTGCCACAGACCGGCATTCAAATGCAAAAATCTTCCCTTTTTAATTTTTCGTTTCTCAGGCTTTTTTCAAAATCATCTCAAGCGGGCAGAATCTGGTAAAACTTGATTGCAGGAGATTGATTCCTACAAACCCGGTTAAGAAGAGCCAGTAATGAGAATGCAAAAGGGTCAGTGCAATGCTGAGGAGGATCATTCCCCCCGCGAAAGCGCGAATTTTATTTTCAATGGACATGATTTCTTCCTTCCTGTTGGTTGTTTAAAATAAACCGGACACGGCTTTTACCGATAAACCAGTAGTAAAGAACGGGAACCGCCAGGCGGCTCAAAAGGGTTGCGGCAATTTCGCCGAAAATAAGGCTGATGGCGAGTCCCTGAAAAATCGGGTCGAAAAGAATGACAGAACTCCCAACGACGACCGCCGCGGCCGTCATGAGCATCGGTCTGAACCTTAAAATTCCGGCGCTGACCACCGCTTCTTTAAGAGGGGCGCCCGACTGGATCTGTTGTTCGATGAAATCGACCAGAATAATTGAGTTTCTCACAATGATCCCAGCGCCGGCGATGAAGCCGATCATCGAAGTGGCGGTAAAGAAAGCGCCGATAAGCGCATGCCCCGGCAGGATGCCGATTAAACTGATGGGGATCGGAGCCATGATCACCAGGGGGACTGAGAAACTTTTGAACCATCCGACGACCAGCACATAAATTAAAACCATGACAAAAGCAAACGCCATGCCGAGGTCCCGGAAGACCTCGTAGGTAATAAACCACTCTCCATCCCATTTGACCACCGGGGAGGCCGTATCCCACGGAACGTCCGCTGTCTGAGTGGGGTAATGAATTTTAGGAGACAATTTTAAAACGCCGTAGACGGGGGCCTCTTCCTTTCCCGAAAGCTCGCTCATGACATAAGAAACCGGTTTTAAATTTTTTCGGAAAAGCGTTTCCTGATCACGCAAAACAGGAGGACGAATAACCTGGCTCATGGGAACAACGCCCGATTCAAAAGAACGGATCGTCTCTCCCTGAAAGGGATGGCTGCCCGACCGGATCGCGGGATCGATCGACAAGTCGATCGAAACCTCTTCCGGACTGGAAAAGTCATCCAGATAAAGCAAGGGCGTTTCTGAAAAGATATATTTTCCCAATTCCAGAGGCTGTTCTGAACGGGTTCCGAACAGGCCCCCTCTGGCCTGATCATAAAAATAAATCTGCCGGGGACGGCCTGGCCGCCAGGAAAAATCCAGGTCAACCACACTTGGTTCTTCCTGAAAAACCTGATAGACGTTTTGGGCGACCTCTCTCCGGATCGCTTCCGTCGGGCCGTAAATTTCCGCAACCAGGGTGGCCAGAACGGGAGGTCCGGGTGGAATCTCCAGGACTTTAATCACCGCGTTTTTTGATTTCCCAAAGGCGGAGATCCGCGGTCTTAGACTTTCAATGATTTCGTGACTCGAGTCTTTTCTTTCGTTTTTATCGGTAAGAAGAATTTGAAAATCGTTTAGAAAATCCTGGTGGCGCAGATAGGTATGTTTGACCATTCCCGAAAAAGAAAAGGGGGCCGGTTCGCCGGTGTAGATCTGGACCCGTTTAACCTCCGGGTTTTGAATGAGGGTTTGGGCAAGCTCGGTTGACCAAACGGCTGTTTGCGCCAGAGGGGTCGTCGGGGGGTAGTCTATTAAAATCTGGAACTCATTTTTATTGTCAAAGGGGAGCATTTTGACTTTAACGGCTTTGAAATATAAGAGACTTCCGGCGGCCAAAAACAAGACGGCGATCAAAAGGGCAAAACCGGCGGCGTACCGCCGTTGAGAGAGGATTCTTTCGGTAACGCTTCGATAAAACCGGTCGAGGAAACCCTCTTTCCCGGAATTGGACGGAGGAGCGTCCTCTTTTGGCGCATGCGCCTTCCGAAGGAGTTTTACCGCCGCCCACGGGGTAATGATAAAAGCCACGAGGAGAGAGAGGATCATGGCCAGGCTGGCGCCAACCGGAATCGGTTTCATATAAGGCCCCATCAGGCCTCGGACAAACGCCATCGGTAAAATGGCCGCAATCACCGTAAAAGTCGCCAGGATGGTCGGATTGCCGACTTCAGACACCGCCCGGATAATGGTCCGTGTCATCCCGTCATTGGCCCCTGATTTTAAATGGCGTTCGATATTTTCGACGACCACAATGGCATCGTCCACAAGAATTCCAATTGAAAAAATCAAAGCAAAAAGGGTAACCCGATTCAGCGTATAGCCCATAAAATAATAAATCGCGAGGGTCAAAGAGAGCGTGACCGGAATGGCAATGGCGACGACCAGAGAGGCCCTTATGCCCATCATGATGGCGATGAGGACCGTCACCGATAAAGTGGCAAGAAGAAGATGTTCGATCAATTCTTTCGATTTGTCCGCGGCGGTGGCGCCGAAATTTCTGACGGTCGTCATCGAAATATCGGGGGGAAGGGTTTTAGAAAACAGTTTGGCCCGTTCCAGCAATTGATTGGCCAGGACCACGACATTCGTTCCTTTCCGTTTGGCAAAAACAATGGAAACCGCTTTTTGCGGCGTGCTCCCATGCTTTTTATCGATCAGAAGAGAGGCTTTGGTCTCTTCTTCCGGGCCATCGACCACCGAGGCAACATCTTTGATGTGGATCACCCTTCCGCCTCTCTGCCCGATTGCGATTTCTTCGATATCCGAGGCTTTTGCCGGACGTTTCCCGATTTCAACGTCGTAAACCATTTTTCTGCCCCAGGTTTTTCCGGCAGGCCCGAAGGCGTCATTGGTCGTCAGGGCGTCGGCCACCGCGGTAAGTGATACCCCCCGGGCAGACAGCTGGCCGGGATCTACAATGACCCGGACTGACCGCTTTTGCCCTCCGAGCATTTCGACACGGCTTAAATCGGGGGTGCTTGAGAGTTCCCGTGCCAGCGGGGCGACCAGGGTGCGAAGAGAATAGTCATCCCGGGTGGGTGAGCTAAAGGTCAGGGTGAGAAAAGAAACATCGTCGATCGAGTAAGACTTCACTTGAGAGGGTAACGCGGAAGAGGGGAGATCGTTTCGCATACTCAACAGCTTATGGTGGACTTTTACCAGGCTGGGTTCCATGGGTTCCCCGACTTTAAACCGGACCGTGACCAGACTGCTGTGGGCCCGGCTTGAAGAGTAAACATATTCGACGCCGTCCAGTCCCCAGACTGCCCGTTCGATCGGTTCGGTCACCTGCCGCTCGACTTCCGCCGCTTCAAATCCGGGCGCCCCGGTTTGAATATCAATCATCGGAAGTGAAATCTGGGGCTCTTCTTCCTTGGGCGTGAGCCAGACGGCCCCAAATCCGAGAACCAGGCTAATGATCGCGATAACCGGCGTCAGTTTGGAGTGTACAAAGGCTTTAGCCAGGAGACCGGCAAATCCCTCTTTCATAGATTTATTGATCACTTTGGCCCCCTGCTGAGGCGATAGGGATCTCAAAATCAGTCCCTTTTATCCGGATCAGGTTTTCGTTAAGGTAGGCTATTTCCGCGTCGTTCAAATTCAGGGTTATCTCCAGATTCTGATTCAACACTTCGAGGAACTGGAGCATATTAATCGCTCCGGTTGAAAAAAGCTTTTGGGAGGTGATGGTTTGTTCCTCGAGAAGCCGGGAGCTTTCGGTGGTCAGGGCAATCCGTTTTTCCAGGGCCTCAGAGGACCGTTTTGCGTTTTCGGTATCAATTTTTTCTTTCAAACGGAAATCTTCCGCCCTTGCTTTCATGGCGAGGCTGTTTAATTCGGCCCGCTCCGCTTTTTTATAGGGTTCCATCGAAAAAATATCCCACCGAAGATAAAGTCCGAGAACATAGGAACTGGCGAGGTCTCTGTTGCCGTTCGCGAGAGACGCTTCAGAAAAAAGCCCGGCCCGGGGGAGCCGGGCCGCCTTTTCTCCCAAAATCCGCTTTTCAGCGGCTTCTGCTTCGGCCTGCAGCTTTTCTGATTGGGCGGAGCGCCTCGCCTTTGCGTTGTCAGGTGATGACGGAAGAAACATTCGAACAAAATCCGCAATGCTCTCTCCGTCTCCGGGCGTTGTGCGGGGGCTCCACGACCTGGGCAGTTCCATCGCTTTTTCTTCAAGAGCGCTTTTTGCGGAAGCCCGGTGGACGTCGTTTTCCAGAAGGGCTTCATTAATCCTGTTTTTCAATGTTTTGAGGCCCAGCAGTCCGGAATAGCCAAGCGGGTTGCTCTTAACGCCAATCCGGTAGCGCTCCAGGTTACGGTTGACGGTTTCTGACAGTTTTCCAAGAGAGTCCGATTGTTTCTCGAAGATCATGGCAGAACCGAAAAGAGAAGCCGTTTCCTGATAAAGCTGAAGGCGGCTGTTTTTTTTCTCAAAGGTTTTCGCAAGAACCTCTTTTGCTTGAGAGTCAATCCGCGATCTTTTTGCCCCTCCGTCATAAAAGGGCCAATCCAGGCCTAAAGTGGCCTTTTGAAAAAATTGGTGCCCGGGGTAATTTAAAAAATCGGGGGAAAAATCAGAGGATTGAATCTCCCTTTGATTTAAAAGGGAGATAAAGGAAAGGGCTGAATCATTGGTTGAAAAGGCTCGCGCGTCAAGAAAAAGGCGAGGATACCCCTGGCGAATCGCTCTTTCTTGTTCGGCCTGAAAAGCTTTTAATTCCAGTTCCCCGGCCTGTTCAGAGGGGGCATGTTTCTGAACCAGATCCCAGAGCCGGGGGAATGAAACTTCAACCGGGAGGGGTTCGGCCTCTGTCGAAACAGGCCAGACCGCTATCGATGCTGACAGGCATAAAACCGTTAAAAACGTTCTTACAGCCTTCATTGGATGCTCCCTTTTTTTTTCGAAAGCCGCGCTTCATTTAGATCGCGTTTGACCTCGAACGCTATCCGCTCCTGTTCGGTTAATTTTTCATTCAAAACCCTCTTAACCAGGGAACAGGCGTCTTTAATTTGAGGAATTGCGACGCTAAAAAAATGGAAAAGCCCTTCCCGGCGGCTATTGACCAGTCCGGCGTCTTTCAAAACCGACAGGTGTTGGGACAGGTTCGCCTTTGGAATTTTTAAAATTTCAAGGAGTTGACTGCTATTTTTTTCTCCCTCGGACAACAGGTCGAGAATTTGAAGCCTGATGGGATGAGCGAGGGCCGAACAGATTTCAGCCTGTAATTCATAAAGACGCCTGGTCTGGCCGTTTATCGGAGATCCCTTCATGGTACGGTTTCCTTTTAGAAATTTATTGATTCATAAATTCATTAGTTTATATATTTATATACAATATAAAACAAAATAGCCCCAAACGCAAGTAAATTTTATTTTTCCCCGAAGGGGTGCGGTTGGTTGGACCGGAAAAGTTAAGAAAGGTGTCTGGCGAGACCTGTTTTAAAGGATCCCGTACTCCGCCGGTATTTTAACGTAAAATAGGGGAATCGTTTCCGCTTTAATGAGCGTTAACAGGCGTTCTGCCTCCTCATTGCTGACCATGAACACGACTTCGACCGGGAGATTCCCTGCCAGCTCGAAGAAATGCGCTTCATGGAGAACCCCGTGGCGGCCATAGCCGGCAATCGCGCGAAAAGCCGAACCGCCATGAATCCCTATTGCTTTGGCTTTTTCGAGAAGCCATTCATAAAGCAGGATCCCATGGTGTTTTCTAAACTCCTGGACGTAAAATTTTAAATAGGTTCCCTTCATAGTTTTAATCCTTTTTTTGATTGCCGGTGATTCAAATTAAATCGATTTGGCGGCATTGACTAAACCTGAAACAATGTTACGCTTAAGTATAACCCTCATGACAAGAAAGCTTTATTTAAACACATAACCCATGACAAAGTCGTTCAAAAAGTCATCCTCTTTGAAAAGGTTTGGCGGGCTCTTAAAACCAAGACAGCTTGCCTTCGCGGCCTTCTTGCTTTTCTTTGCTGTAACAATCTTGGCCTGGTTTTATACCCGTCAAAAAATCGAAAAGGAATCGAGGGCCATTTTTGAGGACCAGGTGAATCAGACCACTCGTTTAATTGACCTCCATATCCAGGATTATATCGATACCCTCTACGACCTCCGGGGATTGTTTAGAGTATCCGGTGATATCAGCCTGGAACAATGGAACCGGTATATCCAATCTCTTGATTTGGAACGTCGGCTTCCGGGAATTGTGGATGTGACGTTTGCCCGGACTATCTCCGGAAAGGAAAAAAAGAATTTTGAAACCCATATTCAACAGATCTACCACAACAAAACGCTAACGGTCCATCCGGCAGGAAACCGGGAAAAATACTTTCCCACACTATATGCCACCTCTTTTCAAAAAGAAAATACAAGGAAACTCGGTTTCGATCTCGGCGGCGACCTGGTTCGTCTCTCCGCGCTCGACCGGGCCATCGCGTCGGGAAAAGCCGCCGCGACCGGTAAATTA
The DNA here is from genome assembly GCA_016178585.1 of Nitrospirota bacterium. Classification (NCBI taxonomy): domain Bacteria; kingdom Pseudomonadati; phylum Nitrospirota; species Nitrospirota bacterium. The sequence continues at coordinate 3,460 of JACOTA010000017.1, read as the reverse complement.
ACTTTGCAGATCACCCAAAAACCCGGGTTTGCAATCCGTATTCCAGTCTTCAAAAACGATTTGCCCCGCGGCACCGGGGACGAAAAAAGAGCCGCGCTTTTAGGTTTTATTTCTTTTTCACTTTCCGTTGACAATATGATGGGGTCGATTTTCGAGGAGAATAACAGCCGGGAAGTCGATTTTGAAATCTATGACAACGGTCCTGTTGAAAAAGAGCCTTCCCGGAACTTAAATCTTGACAGCGCCCGTTTCTTCTATGATCGGGACGGTGTCTTGCATATGAGTGACCCTCTTTATCAACGCCGCTATCAAAAGACTGTTTTTCTGGGTGTTGCCGGGGAAGAGTGGCTGATCTATTTTTCAACCCCTTCTGATTTTAATACCGGGCTAGAAGCAAGGTTCCCTCTTTTTATTTTACTGTCGGGCACGATAATCAGCTTTCTGGTCTTTGGCATGACCTGGTCAGCGGCCAATTCTCAAGCCCGGGCTGAAGAGCTGGCAATGAAGATGACGGTGGAGTTGAAAGAGAGCGAAGGGAAATTTCGGTCCATCTCCCAAACTGCCAGGGATGCCATTATTTCAACAGACCTTTCCGGTAAAGTTGTTTATGTCAATGATGAGGCCGTGCGCCTTTCAGGTTATTCTTCAGAGGAAATTGTCGGGAAATATTACGATATCTTGATTTCCGAACGACTTAGGGGAAGCCGGGCGATTATCTTGGAAAAACATCTTTTTACTAAAAAGGCGCGCAGGAGCGGTAAGGTCATTGAAACGACCGCGATGAGAAAAGATCAGACCGAATTTCCGGTGGAACTATCTCTGGGTAGATGGAAAATCGCAGGGCAATCGTTTTTCACGGCGATTGCGAGAGATATTACCAATCGTAAAAAATCAGAAAAGGTGATCAAAGAGAAAAATTCCTTCGTCCAGCTTTTATATATCATTACCGTTGCGGCAAATGAATCTGCGTCCCTTGAAGAAGCCTTGCAAATCTGTGTGGATGCGGTCTGTCAGCATACCGGCTGGCCCATGGGCCATGTTTATTTAACCAAAAACGACAACGGTGGCAACGTGATGATCCCATCTAATATTTGGCATTTTGACAACCCTTTGCAATTCACCGGATTCCGCCGGATGACCGAAAACACCATCCTCAGACCGGGGGAAGGGCTGCCGGGAAAAGTTCTGGAAGATAGAGCTCCTCTATGGATGGTTCTACCCTTGCCTTTGAATCAATTTCCCCGGGGTCTGTCTGCGGAGGCCTCGGGAATTAAAACCTGTTTTGCGTTCCCCTTGTTGGTTGAGCAAGAGGTTGTGGCGGTATTGGAATTCTTTTCCAGAGAAAAGGTGTCCCCGGATGAATCGGTGTTGGAAGCCATGACGCATATCGGAACCCAGCTGGGACGGATTGTGGAAAGAAAAAGAGCCAAAGAGCGGATGAGTTTTATGGCGACCCACGATCCCCTGACCCAAATCCCCAACAGAACGATTTTTTCAGACCGCCTGGCTAACGCCATTGCCAACGCTAAACGAAGCCTGAAATCAGTTGCCGTTGTTTTTATCGATTTAGACCGTTTTAAACGGATTAATGACACCCTGGGTCATACGCTGGGGGATGTGGCGATTCAGGCGGTGGCCCAAAGGTTGAAGAGCAATGTCAGAATTAGCGATACGGTTTCCCGCTGGGGAGGAGATGAATTCACCCTTATTTTTGAAAATCTTGCCAGGGTGAAAGACGCGAGAAAACTCTGCCAAAAGATCGTAGAAGGGCTTGCGAAACCTTTTGAGGTGGGCGGCCACGAATGTTTTATAACGGCCAGTGTCGGAGTCAGTCTTTTTCCTCACGACGGGGAGACCGAAGAAATTCTCCTCAGACACGCCGATACCGCCATGTACCGGGCCAAAGAAAGGGGAAGAAATAATTTTCAGTTTTTCTCGCAGGAAATGAGCTCGGACTCCTCAGACAAACTGGTTTTAGAAAATCAACTTCGCCACGCCATTGATCGGAAAGAATTTGTTTTATATTATCAACCGGTTCTGGATTGCCAAACCGGCCGGATAACCGGCGCCGAGGCGTTGATCCGTTGGAAGCATCCTGTGTTAGGAATAATTCCGCCCGGAACGTTCATTCCTCTGGCCGAAGAAACAGGGTTGATTATTCCGATGAGTGAATGGGTCATACAAACGGCCTGCGCGCAAAACAAAGCCTGGCAGGAGACGGGGTTGCCCCCGATACGCGTGGCTACAAACGTCACCGCGCTCTATTTTCAACTCCCCGGGATGGTTGAAAAAATAAGGAATATTCTGAAGGAGACGGATCTCGCTCCGCAATATCTTGAATTGGAGTTAACGGAGAGTGTCTTGATGCATCAAAAGGAAGAAACCATAATCAATCTGAATAAATTGCACGATATGGGAATCGATATTTCAATCGATGATTTCGGAACCGGTTATTCATCCCTCAGTTACCTTAAGCGGTTTCCGATCAATTCCTTAAAAATTGACCGCTCATTTGTGATGGAAGTGACCACCAACCCTGACGACGCGGCCATCGCGTGGGCGATCATTGCCATGGCCAAAAGCTTAAAACTCAAAGTCATCGCTGAAGCGGTGGAAACCGCCGATCAACTCGCCTTCTTAAAAAGTCACGCCTGTGACGAATTCCAGGGATTTTTGTTTAGTCCCGCGGTTCCGCCGGAAGCGTTTATCAACCTTGTTAAGGCCAATAACGCCTCAGTTTTCCTTTAGACTCCTCCGCTATTTAAATTCTCCCTCATGAATTGAAATCTCCAGCTTTGATTCTCCTTTTATCTGGCTTACCGCATTTTCTATCATTCGATGATTAAACAAAACCTTTATTTTCCCAAACGATATAAGTATAATCCTCCTTAAATTCCACGACCTCTATTTTTAACAAAAGAATTTTCTTAATTATCCTGATAAACCGATGAAAGATTTAAATCAGAAACGGATTTTAGTCACAGGCGGGGCAGGTTTTCTCGGCTCTCATCTCTGTGAACGGTTATCGGCCGACGGGCACGATCTTTTATGTGTCGATAACTTTTATACGGGCACAAAAGAAAATATCCTTCATCTCATGAGCAACCCTCATTTTGAGGTCCTGCGCCATGATGTCACCTTTCCTCTTTATGTCGAAGTGGACGAAATTTATAACCTGGCCTGCCCCGCCTCGCCTATCCATTATCAATTCGACCCTGTTCAAACCACCAAAACCAGCGTCCATGGCGCGATCAATATGCTGGGGCTTGCAAAAAGAGTCAAAGCAAAAATCCTTCAGGCCTCCACCAGTGAGGTGTACGGAGACCCGGAGGTCCATCCGCAAACCGAAAAATACTGGGGCCATGTCAACCCGGTGGGGATTCGTTCCTGTTATGACGAAGGGAAGCGGTGTGCGGAAACCTTATTTTTCGATTATTACCGCCAACACCGCCTCAAAATC
>JACOTA010000016.1 GCA_016178585.1 Nitrospirota bacterium | reverse complement strand
CTTTACTAGCATTGTTTTCCTTCCTCTGCCTTAAGTGTTCTCTTCGCAAAAGTAAACATCTTAATACAGTTCTGGAAAACAATGCTCTTTTATTTCTATCCCTTCCCTTTATTTACCCATAGATTCTGGAGAATAGGCAAATAAATTTTAATCTTCATTGTGATCATTTCCTTTTATTATAAACATTTAGTAATAATCATTCCACCATCTAATTTTCTTTGAGGTCCAAATGGGGACCTCAAAGGGTACAATTCTCTCGAATTCCATTTATAATCTACGGTGTTTTCAAAATTGGGACTACTGAAGAGTTAGAAGAGGAAGCAACTCGCATTACTAAAAATAAAAAATTCCTGTTTTATAAGGCTCTTTAGAGTTTCCCGCTATTTTAAGTTATTGCAATTTTGCATTTTAAATGCAAAAATACATATAAGGACATTTGATGAAGAACCCCCTATGTCAAACGAACCATAGAGCCTGTCGTTCGGCAGGCCGCCAGGGAGTTTCCTGCGGTAGTGCTCACCGGTCCCCGCCAGTCGGGCAAGACGACGCTCTTGAAACATATTTTCGGCAAAAGGTGCCGCTATGTCTCGCTCGAGCCTCCTGATATCAGGATGGCTGCAATAGAGGACCCGCGCGGGTTCCTCGAAATGTATCCCCCGCCGGTAATCCTTGAAGAGGTTCAGTATGCCCCGGAGCTTCTTCCTTATATCAAGGAAAAGATTGATTCAGAAAGGGAGAAATACGGACAGTACTTGATCACCGGATCGCAGAACCTGCTCCTGATAGAGCGTGTAACAGAGTCGCTTGCCGGCAGGGCCGCAATGCTGAGACTCCTTAACGGGATCCCTTTCTCTGGTACTCCGCCTACATACAGACCTACCTGGAGCGGGACGTCCGCACGCTTCGCCAGGTTGGAGATCTCACACAGTTCCAGAATTTCCTCAGGGCATTGGCTGCCCGGAGCGCTCAACTCCTTCATCTCTCAGACCTCTCGCGAGATCTTGGTATTGCCGTAAATACAGCCAAAGCATGGCTTTCGGTTCTGGAAGCCACCTATCAGATAATCGTGCTCCGTCCCTATTTCGTCAATGTGGGAAAACGGCTCGTGAAAACGCCCAAGGTCTATTTTACTGACACGGGCATGCTCTGTTACCTGGCCGGACTTAGAGACCAGGAACATGCCGCTTCCGGACCTATGGGAGGCGCCATACTTGAGACTGCCGCTGTTACCGAGATTTTCAAGACGCTCATACACCGGGGGACCGATCCCCATATATATTTCTGGAGGACTTCGGCAGGTACGGAAGTGGATATCGTGGTCGAATCAGGCAGTAAATTGTTTCCAATCGAGGTTAAGCGATCATCCACGCCGCGGCCGGCCATGGGCGCAGGCATTAAGACCTTCCGCGAAGATTTTGGGGAGAGGGCGGCACAAGGTTACGTACTTCACACGGGAGATATTTGCCTCCCGTTGGGAGGGGGCGTGACAGCGCTGCCATTTGCGGAGCTGTAAATTTCCGGACAACACTACGTTAGCGTTTACCGCTTTAAAGAGGTCATTCTTGATCAGCGATTTCGAGATCAGATGGTCCCCCTCCGGAGTGCCAGGGTTTGGGTCAAAGGAATCTTTTTAAGGATGGTAGAGTTTCATGGCTTCCGGGAGCCACCTCTTTATCTCCTCAATTCTCTTTTTATCTGTCGGATGAGTGGACAAGAACTCAGGGGTCTGATTTTTACTTTCCGCCGCCATTCTTTCCCAAAATCCGATGGCCTCTTGAGGGTTATATCCTGCCATCGCCATAAGGTTCAGGCCGATCTGATCGGCTTCTGATTCCTGAGATCGTTCAAACGGCAACATGACCCCCACCGAGGTTCCAATTCCAAACGCCTGGTGGAGGACGGCTTCCTGCTGAGGATTGCCACCTCCCCCGAGAAGAGCCTCCAGTCCGGCGGCGCCGATTTCAGCGAGCACCCCGGTGCTCATCCGCTCGACCCCATGACGGGCGATAGCGTGTCCAATTTCATGGCCCAGAACCGTTGCCAGTCCCGCCTCATCCCGTGTTAAGGGTAAAATCCCGGTATAAATCGCCACCTTCCCTCCGGGTAGAGCGAAGGCATTAATCGTTTTAGGATCATCGATCACCGTAAACTCCCATTGATAATGGGGTGCATCGGAAAGCCCTATCTTTTTCGCTTTGACCCGATCTTCTACGACGTCGGCTATTTTTCTGCCGACTCGATTAACCATTTCAAGAATTTTAGGGTCTTTTGAGAGGGGTCCTTTCGAAACAACCTCTTGATAGGCTTTTAGTCCCATCTGGGTTTCGGTTTTAGAATCAAAATTCGGGAGAATAAATTGAGAGCGCCCGCTGACCGGGGCAGAGCTGCAGCTGGACAATAAAAAGCCGGGAACTGCCCACAAAATAAAAATGAAGCAGCTGGCTCTGCCAGTGCGAAACGCGGGGCGAGGGGATGCACGTTGGCACGAGAAAGTGCCAACAATCTCGTGCATGGGTGTGAGACAGTGAGCATCCCGGATCATTGAGCGAAGTTTGCGAAGGCCCCTGAGTAAAATTAATATCAAATAGAAAATGCGATGGATTTTTTTCATTTGCCGCTCTTCTTTTTTAAAGCGTCCCCTTTACTTTTATTTTTAGAGGGAACCGGTTCAGTATAAAGTTTTTTAACTTTAATTGTCCGGGCGACAATGACCCCGTTGACCCGTTCGTATTCAAGACGAACGGTGGAATTAAGGGTGATTTCCTTGAAAGAAAAGCGTTCTCCTTTATAGGTGATGCCTGTTTTGCTATTAACAATGGCCCTAACCGATTGCAAACCTCCCTTCCTTCCTGTTTTTTTGACCTGGACCGTCGAAGAGAAGAAACGGGGTTCTAACAACGTCACCTTTCCGGTTATGGATGGGAGGCGAGGGGCCTCATTTTTTGATTTTTGAGCCCCGGCGCTTGGCGTGGTCAAAAAAACGAGGCTTGCCAGGAGAAGCGCAAGAACAACTTTAGGTTTCATTTCCTTAAGTATATAGGCAAACCGGTTCTATATCAATGTCCACGCCATAAGGCGTTGGAAAACTCTGCCCGCCAGGATTTTAGCGGAGGTTCTGACCGGGGACAAGGAGTTCAGGCGGGTCGAAAAAGAGGTCAAAATCCGTTGGTTTAATTAAAGTCCCTGTCCATGAGCAAAGAAATGACGAGAAAGTAGACCTGGCCCCCCATGTGTTACAACACTATTGACAGTGTATCACCTGATTAGTTACACTCTAAAAATAATGATCATCCGCTTCCGCCATAAAGGTTTGGAACAGTTTTTTCGTACAGGGAAAAAGTCCGGGATACTACCCGAACATGTAAAACGTCTTCGTCTTATACTGATCAGGCTTAATACGGCCAAAGATCCTGGCGATATGGATGCGCCCGGTTTGGAGCTTCATAAATTGATGGGAGAGTTCAAAGGTTTTTGGTCTGTCAGAGTAAGTGGAAACTGGCGGGTGATTTTTAGGTTTGAACAACAAAACAGTACGGATATCGATTATTTAGATTATCATTAAAGGAGATGAACCATGATGTATAATCCGCCCCATCCTGGAGAAGTTTTAAAAGAACTCTACATTAAACCATTAGGTTTTTCCATCACGGAGGTGGCCGTGGCTTTAGGTGTCAGCCGAAAGACGTTATCAGAGCTTGTGCATGGTCACATCGGAATAAGCCCTGAAATGGCCATGCGAATTTCAATGGTATTTAGAACAACACCTGAAAGCTGGCTTGACCATCAGGCGCAATACGATCTCTGGAAACTTAAAAAAAACCGAAAAAAGCTCAAGACTAAACAATTGATAGCGGCTTAGGAGTTTCTATTGCGGTTGTGTAAAATTGTAAAAGCCATCGATGATGAAATTGAAGAGATAAATTCTATAATCACTGCAAAAATTGCAGTAAAAAATATTTTGAGTTATTGAAGATGATAAGCTCAAAACTGTTTTTTACTGTTAATTTGTTGTTTTAATGGTCATTATTATAAAATTAAAGAAAACTATTGCGAAAAATAGGTTGGTATAATATTTGCTTAATTTACGTTGCGTGCGCCCAATTTTTGTAATCAAATTTTAAATGAATTTTGATTTATTTTCTCTAATACACGGGAATTTCCTTATCGTCCTTGCCCTCTATGGGGCTGGAATTCTTATTCCGTTCTTTTTTCCTCGACAGCCTCGTTTCCAAAACCTGGTCGCCCATGGGGCCGCAATGTCGGCATCAGCCGCAGGTATCGTTTTAGGTGTTTTAGGCCTATTTGCAAATTCCCCGCTGGTTTTTTATAGCCCGTCTACTCTGCCGCTTTTTTCGATCCAGTTCAGGCTGGATACTCTATCGTCCTTTTTTGTTCTTTTAATATCCCTATCGTCCTTTCCAGTATCATTATACGCCGTGGGATATGTGCGCGAGTACGAAGGACGCTATCCAGTCGGGTTAATAGGCGGCCTTTACAACGCTTTCGTTCTTTCTATGACGCTTGTCGTCATGGCGGATAACGGTTTTTTATTTCTGATCCTTTGGGAGATGATGTCCCTTGTCTCCTATTTCCTGGTGGTGACCGAGCATGAAAAGGCTGAAACCCGTTATGCAGGCTTCTTTTATCTCGTGATGACCCATGTCGGTACGGTCTTTATTATGATTTGCTTCCTGCTGTTTTATCAACAGAGTGGAAGTTTTGCTTTTGAGGCTTTTCGGTCTTCCGGGCTGGCAATTCCCCAGACGATTCGAACATTGGTATTTCTGACCGCCCTGGTAGGTTTTGGCACAAAAGCCGGGATCGTGCCTTTGCATGTTTGGCTCCCTTATGCCCATCCTGCGGCTCCCTCCCATGTTTCAGCGCTGATGTCCGGAGTGATGATTAAGACAGCGATTTATGGACTGGTCAGGGTCTATTTTGATTTACTCGGCGGCCAGTTTCCATGGTGGTGGGGATTTACCATCCTGGTTGTGGGTGCGGTCTCGGCCCTGCTGGGTGTGATGTATGCCTTGATGGAACATGACCTCAAGAGTCTTCTTGCCTATCATAGTGTTGAAAACATCGGAATCATCCTGCTGGGCATCGGCGCCGGGATGATTTTTCAGTCTTATGGCCTGTCTCATTTGGCTGCGTTGGGGCTTTTGGCCGGTCTTTATCACACGATCAATCATGCGATGTTCAAAGGACTCCTTTTCCTTGGAGCCGGATCATTGTTGTACAGTACCCATACCCGAAATATGGAGGAGTATGGAGGTTTGATTCGTAAGATGCCCTGGACCGCTCTCTTCTTTTTAATCGGTGCGGTGTCCATTTCGGGTCTCCCCCCCAGCAATGGTTTTATCAGTGAATGGCTGACTTTTCAGAGCCTGTTTCTTAGTTTTCAGATTCCCGATCTTCTGATGAAAATTTTTCTCCCCATCGGAGCGGCCATGCTGGCGCTTACGGGAGCGTTAGCCATGGCTTGTTTTGCAAAAGCGTTTGGAATCAGTTTTTTGGCAATGCCCCGGAGTCCTCATGCCAAACAAGCTGCCGAGGTGCCGGTGGTGATGCGGATTGGAATGGGAATCATGGCGGCCTACTGTGTGATTCTTGGGCTGGTTCCCATGCTGGTCGTTCCAGTCCTGGACCGGGTTATCGCCCCATTCACCCATATTTCAATCGCGAATAAAGTGATCACCGGTGGTGGGTGGACTGTGGAACCGATGGGAGTAAAATTCGCCAGTATTTCGACCCCTGCCCTGGCATTGATCATGGGATTACTGATTCCTCTAACCCTCCTCCTTATCGTGGCGCTGAGCGGCCGGGTTCGGAAACGTTTTTACAGGACATGGGGCTGTGGTTTAAACCTGAAACCCAGAAATGAATATACCTCTACCGGTTTTGTTCAGCCGATTCGCCAAATCTTCAGCATGATCTACCGGCCGACGGTTAAACTTGAAGCGGAAATGATGGAGGAATCCCGTTATTTTGCCAGGCGGAAGCGGTTTGAATTGTCTTTTCAGCCGGTATTTCAGAGATATCTTTATGATCCTGTTGTCCGGGTTTTGCTGGCAGTTGCCGGCCGTTTCCGGGTCATTCAGGCCGGGAGCCTGCACCTTTATCTTTCCTACATTTTTCTGACCCTGATCGCACTCCTTTTGTGGGCCAGGTGAGTCCATGTTGAGGATTCTATGATCAAAATTGTTGTCATTGCGATCCTGCAGGCTGTTGTGGTTCTCCTTGTTTCACCTTTTGTGGTCGGGCTTATTCGCAAGGTAAAAGCGCGGCTCCAATGCCGTCGGGGCCCCGGTTTGATTCAGCCTTATTATGACCTGTCCAAGCTGTTCCAAAAGGAGATTGTGGTCTCGTCTTATACTTCCTGGATTTTCACCGCGACACCCTATATCCTCTTTTCCTCCACCCTCACAGCCAGTCTGCTGGTGCCCACCTTTCTATCGCAAGTCCCTTTTAACTTTGCCGGGGACATCATCACGGTGGTCTACCTGTTAGCGCTTGGAACGTTTTTCCTCATGCTGGCCGGCCTGGATGCCGGATCATCCTTTGGAGGGATGGGAAGCAGCCGGGAAGCGATTGTGGCGGCGTTGACAGAACCCGCGACGATCCTTTCTATTTTCGCGGTAGGACTGACCGCCGGGTCCACGAACTTAAGCACGATTGTCCATAAAATGGCTCTCTCCCACGGAATCATGTCCGATCCACCGCCGCATCTGCTGGCTCTGGCGGCGTTGTTCATTGTGACCCTGGCCGAGACCGGCCGCGTTCCGGTGGACAATCCCGCGACGCACCTTGAACTGACAATGATTCATGAAGCCATGATCCTCGAATATTCAGGCCGCTATCTCGCTCTGATCGAATGGGCCTCGGCTTTGAAACTTCTTCTGTTTCTGACCCTCCTGAGTAATATTTTCGTTCCATGGGGGATTGCGACGGAGATGAATCCTCTTGGGATGGTCTTGGGAACAGCCGCGTGGTTATTAAAGGTTTCAGGGCTTGCCGTCCTTGTCAGTGTGATTGAATCCATGTTTGCCAAACTTCGTTTATTTCGGATTACAGAATTGCTGGGAGTCGCGTTTATTTTGTCTCTCCTTTCTCTTATCTTCTACTATATTTTGAGGGTGTAAAGTTGAATGTCGCTCATCCAGACTTAGGGTCCCAGATCGTCAATATCTGCTCGATGCTCCTTTTGGTGACGACCTTTGCCATTGTTTCACAACGAAGACTTTCCGCCTGTGTGGATCTCTTCGCTTTGCAGTCGGTGTTTCTTGCCCTAACCGCGGCCGTTGTGGCTTTTTTAACAGGCATCGATCACATTTATGTGGCCGCGCTTCTTACGATTCTCATTAAGGCCATCATTATCCCGCTGATCTTAAAGAGGGTTATTGAACGCCTGAATGTGACCCGCGAGCTGGTCTTAAACATCAATATTCCCGCGTCGCTCATCATCAGCGGGGCGCTGGTCATTTTAGCCCTCTCCGTTACACAGCCGATTAAAGAGCTAGGATTCCTCCTGACCAAAGATTCTCTTGCCATAGCCCTGGCGATTATCCTGATTGGTTTCTTTACCATGATTTCCCGGCGAAAGGCGGTGACGCAGGTTGTTGGTTTTCTGGTCGTGGAAAACGGAATATTTTTGGGGGCGACCGCAGCGGCCTACGGCATGCCGCTCATCGTGGAACTCGGTGTTTTCTTCGATGTTTTGGTAGCCGGCCTGATTATTGGAATCTACACCCATCGGCTCAAGGATGCTTTCGACAGCGTGGATGTCAGTAAACTCACAGGAATGAAGGAGTAAACCTCTGTCGCTTCCGCTTCTGATCTTGATTGTCATGCCATTGGCGGCTGGATTTCTGAGCCTGGTGATGCCCACGCAACGAGCCCTGGAGCGGCTCCAGTGTCTCCTTGCTGTTGTTCTATGGGGGGCCATGGCCGCAGTCGTCAGCGGAGTTGCCTCGGGCTCCGATGTTTCGATAGGCATCCTGTTACGGACGGACCCTTTGAGCGCATTGATGGATCTGATGCTAGCCTTTGTGGGCGGGACGGGTCTGGTCTATGCCGTCGGTTACATGGGCGAAAAACTGGTCCGGGGGGACTTGAAGCTTAAACACTATGGTCGGTTTTTTTTCTTTTTCGACTTTTTTCTCTTCGCAATCCTCCTGACTGTGAACCTGGACAACATCGCCTTAATGTGGATCAGTATCGAAGGCTCAACCCTTTCGGCGGCTCTCCTCGTTGGGTTTGAGCGGACAAAAAACGCCCTGGAGGCGGGATGGAAATACATTATCTTGAGTTTCATCGGTATTGCATTGTCCTTATTTGGGACGGTTTTGGTGTATTACGCATCGGAGCAGGTTTTGGGGGTTGGTATGGAGGCTTTAAGCTGGAAGGCTTTGTATCGGGTTTCGCCGGATCTGAACCCGGCCGCTTTGAAATTAGCCTTCATCTTCATTTTGACAGGGTACGGGACCAAGGCAGGTCTGGCGCCCATGCACACGTGGTTACCGGATGCTCACGCGGAAGCGCCCACACCGGTCAGCGCGATGCTCTCCGGGTTGATGTTGAATGTGGGTTTATATGCGTTACTCCGTTTCAAGAGCATTACAGATCAGACCATCAGCGGAGGCTTCACCGGACCTTTAATGCTCGGGTTTGGCCTGCTTTCTCTCATCGTGGCCGCATTCTTCATGTTGATTCAACAGGATTACAAACGGCTTTTAGCATACTCGAGCATTGAACATGTTGGAATTGCCATGGTGGGTTTTGGCGTAGGCGGACCTGTTGGGATTTTTGGCGGACTTTTCCATATGCTCAACCATTCCCTGGTCAAGTCAACAGCATTTTATGCGGCGGGAATCGTTCTGCTAAAGCACCGCCACAAAATAATGGAGCGTATTACGGGTCTGCTGAGACAAATGCCGCTGGCGGGTTTGAGTCTGCTTCTTGCGGCCATGGGTTTGGCCGGCATGCCGCCATCCGGCTTATTTGTAAGCGAGGTTCTGATTGCGACCTCTTCCTACGCCAGGTACCCGATGCTGACTTATCTATTTTTGGCTTTTCTCATCCTCGCTTTTGGAGCGGTGATTTATCATATTTCAGGGATGGTTTTAGGGGGACCGATGGCGCCGGACGCCCCGCTCAACGATCGAACCCTTCGTTTTACGACCACAGCTCTTTTAATTAATCTTGCGGCTATTTTTTACGGAGGGCTTTATATGCCCAATTTTTTGCGGGCCATTTTTATTCCGGCGACCGGGCTCTTTGGACCGAGGATTGAAATTCCATGATCCCGATAGCCATCCTCTTGATCTCGCCCCTGGTCGCAGGCTTTCTAAGCCTGGGATTAAGATCTCCCAGGATCCTTCACGGCGTTAACCTGACAACGATTCTTCTATTGGGAGGCGCTCAGTCCCTGTTGACGGTGCGCCTTTTACGCGAGGGGTCGTTTTTGCTCTTCAACGACTTCATTGCGGTGGATGCTCTTACGGCGTTTGTTCTCATGATCGTTACAGCGATCGGGTTTACTTCGTCTCTTTACGCCTGGTCGTATCTGGATCAACATCTGATCCGGGGGAATGTGACTCCGAAGCGGATGAGCCGGTACTTTTTTCTCTTTCATCTGTTTATGTTTACGATGATTCTTGCCCTTCTCGCCAATAATCTTGGCATCCTCTGGGTGGCCATTGAGGGCACGACATTGGCGACGACGCTTCTGATTAATTTCTTCAAGCGGAAATCTTCACTTGAGGCCGGATGGAAATATCTGATCCTTTGCTCGGTGGGCATCGCGTTAGCCCTGTTCGGGACGGTTTTGATGTTTCTCTCCTCCGTAAGGGCCCTGGGGGACGTCGGCGCGGCCCTCAACATTTCAGAACTGATTCGGGTTGCCGGTCAATTAGATCCTCATGTGATCAAACTTGCTTTTATCTTTATTCTGATTGGATACGGCACCAAGATCGGCTGGGTCCCCATGCATACCTGGGTTCCCGAGGCCTACAGCGAGGCTCCGGCTCCCGTATCTGCCATGCTTTCGGGAGTTCTTGAAACGGTTGCATTTTATGCGGTATTACGGAGTAAGATGATTGTGGATGCTGTGGATTCTTCCAGCTATGCCGGCCATCTCTTGATCGTTTTCGGATTTTTCTCATTTGGCGTAGCGGCGGTGTTTATTCTGATCCAGCGGGATTTTAAGAGGCTTCTGGCGTATTCAAGTATTGAACACATGGGGATCGCAGCCATTGGCTTCGGCGTAGGGGGTTTCGTGGGAAGTTTCGGGGCTCTGTTTCATCTTCTCAATCATGCGATTGCCAAGTCTTTGGCTTTTTTTGCGGCGGGGAATATTCACCTTTCTTTTGGGTCGCGTGAGATGGATAAGGTTCAGGGATTGGCGAAGGCACAACCCATGACCGCGGTTGCCTTTCTAACCGCAGGCTTTGCCCTGGTGGGGATGCCCCCTTTTGCCCTGTTTGCAAGCGAATTTTCCGTAGTGTCCGCGTTGGCCTCGCAGGTCTACAAAAGTGATACCATGCGTCTGGGGCATTTTATGACAATTATGGTTTCTGATGAAATGCGCAACCTTGTTTTTGTCGTTCTATTCCTGCTGGTCAGTATCGTGGTGTTCGGCGGTTTTATGGTCCGGGTGACGGGAATGATCTGGGGGGAACCTTCCGATAAAACCGCCCGCGAAGAAAAATGGAGTATCTCCCATGTTCCCCTTATCTTAAGTATCGCGGCCATTGGGGTGATGGGATTGTGGATTCCGAACTCCCTCAGGGAACTGATGATGCAGGTCGTGGCCATTTTAACCGGAGTCAATCATGGATAATCTGAACGAAATTGTGCAAGAAATGGTTAAGACCTTCAAAGATCAGATTCTTGATTTGGAGCAAATCCAGGGGATCCCTGTTTTCTATTTTGAAAAAGAGGATATTCTTGAAATCGCCACCTATGTTTACAAGACCCCTTCCCTGCGGGGAACCTTATCCTTGCAATGGGCGGCAGATCTAAACCCGATAAAGCCGGTTTGCCGGGTTTACTATCTTTTTTCGCTGGAGTCGGGTGGGCATTGGCTGATCCTGGCTATCGATCTTCTGGAAGAAGACCGGCTGTTTCCTTCCATCACACCGCGAATCCACGCGGCCAAATGGTACGAACGTGAAATACGGGATATGATTGGCCTCATTCCGGTTGGACATCCGGACCTGCGCCGGCTGGTACGCCATGAACACTGGCCCAGGGGGACACATCCGTTAAAAAAGGATTTTCCCTGGAATACCGTTTTGGAACGGAGGGAAGGGACCTATGCCTATCGGCATATCGAGGGAGAAGGAGTTTTTGAAGTTCCGGTCGGACCGATCCATGCCGGGATCATTGAACCGGGACATTTTCGATTTTCGGTGGCCGGAGAACCAATCATGCAGCTTGAGATTCGGCTTTTCTGGAAGCATCGGGGAATTGAAAAACTTTTCGAGAATTTATCTCTGATCAACGGGGTATCCCTCGCGGAAAAGGTTTCCGGAGACACGTCCTTTGGTCATAGCCTCTGTTACTGTCAGGCAGTCGAATCTCTTCTGTCTGTTGAGATTCCTCCGCGTGCTGAATACCTCAGGACACTTTTTCTGGAGCTGGAACGGCTTCATAACCACATCGGCGATGTCGGAGCGATCTGTAGTGATGCGGCTTATTCGCTGGCGCTGGCGCATTGCAATCAAATGAAAGAACAAATCATGCAAATGCTTGACCGACTGGCGGGTCACCGTTTTCTTCGGGGCGTTAACCGGGTTGGCGGAGTGGCGGTGGACCTGGATTCCTCTCAACTCGACGGGATTCTTGCCGGTTTGGCCAAAATAGAGGAAGACTTTAAAGAGCTGACGGACCTTCTTTTCAGTAACGCTTCCCTCATCGATCGTCTGGAGACCACAGGGATCCTGAAAGAGCAAACGGCCAGGGACTATGGGGTTGTTGGCGTGGCGGGAAGATCCTCGAATATCAACCGGGATATCCGGAGAGATCATCCTTTCGCGGCATACCGCCACTTGAATTTAAAGGTTCCTGTGTACCAGTACGGCGATGTCCGGGCGAGAGTCCGAGTGCGTGTCGATGAAATCCATGAAGCGATCTCTATCATAAGACAGGTGTGCGGGCGGATTCCAAAAGGGCCGACCTATATTGAAGCAATTTCTTCTGCAACCAGAGGGAGATGGGCTCTCTCCGCGGTTGAGGGCTGGCGTGGAGAAATCCTCTATTTTGTCATGGCGGGGGAGAATGGACGGATTCACCGGTGCAAGGTCAGGGATCCCTCTTTTGTCAATTGGCCGGTCCTGCAGGATGTTGCCCCCGGCAATATTATTCCGGATTTTCCGCTGATCAACAAGAGTTTTAATCTATCCTACGCGGGAAACGATTTATAAGGACTCATTTTTTTAAAAACATAACTTCGCTGTGGGAACGTTCGCGAGCAAGCTTTGTGGGAGAAACATTATGTTCCGAATCATCAAAAAGAGTTTGAAAAAGGGCCGGGTCACCGGCCAATACCCTGAATCTTCCGTGCCTGCTCCTGAGGTTTCTGACGCCACGCGGAGCAAGGCCAAATTGTTTCACCGGTCGCTTTCGATCCGGGAGGTGGATACCGGTTCCTGTAATGGCTGTGAGATGGAGATGAATGCCTTAATGAATCCGATTTATGACGCGGAGCGGTTCGGCATCCATATTACCGCCTCGCCAAGGCATGCCGATGCCCTGGCGGTTACAGGTCCTGTAACGTTTAATATGGAGAAACCCTTGAAAGATGCCTATCGCTCAACACCGGAACCGAGGTTAATCGTTGCCCTTGGGGATTGTGCCATTGACTGCGGGATATTTAAAAACAGTTATGCCGTGACCGGTCCCGTCGAAAAGCATATTCCCGTAGATGTCAAAATTCCTGGTTGTCCACCGCGGCCAAACGAGATCCTCGATGCCCTGCTCACTGTCCTGGGTCGGAGAAAAAAGGAGTAGAAAATGTTACGGCCAAATCCAGAACAAACCCTTTTTGGCTATTTCCCGGCTCGACTGATTATCTCCATTCTTCTGTTTTTTGTCGTCGTTGTTTCCGTTATCCTGATCCTGCGAATTGAACGGGAAAAATATGGTCTTGTGGTTTTTTTTCTTTTAACGGTTTTAGGTGTCACCGTTTTCAGCACCTATCAGAGTTATCATACGGTTCGAAGGACCCTGGAAAGTGTCAAAAGCCTTACCCGGAACATTCTCGAAAGTATTCCAACCGGGGTGATTACGGTTGATTCTCGGGGAAGAATAACCTCGATCAATCCAGCCGCGGATAAAATCCTTTTATTAGGGAACGAAGCTTTGGGAAAACAATTAACGCTTTTTTTGCCGGAATCAACGGGTTTGGGACAACTCCTGGAAGAAGCTTTCGCAGAGGGAAGATTATTTCATGATCAGACTGTGACATATCCCAAAGGGGATCAGACACTGGTTCTCTGGGTAACGCTATCCGAACTCAAAAATGAAGGGAAAAGAGAGGGATTGGTCCTCCTGGTCAAGGACATCTCCGAGATCAACCGGTTGGAACAGCAGGTCAGACGATCAGAAAAGTTATCTGCCATCAGCACCCTTTCGGCGGCTGTGGCCCATGAAATTCGTAATCCTTTAAGCGCGATGGATTTAAATCTGGGATTGCTGGAGGAAGAAATCTTGCTCAATCGTGGAGCGACTCCAACCATTCGAGAGTATCTTGATGTTCTGAATATTGAAATTAAAAGGCTAAAGAGTATTCTGGACAGCTTTGCCCGTTTTTCGATCCCCAACCCATTGGTTTTAGAAGAGGTAAAATTGGAGCCGATCCTTCAACACCTGGTGACCCTTATCCGGGGTGAAGCTCATGAAAAAGGAATTGAAGTTGAAACAGATATTCTTCCCGGTCTCCCTTTGATCCTTGTCGATGAGAATCAAATGACGCAGGTATTTTTAAATATTATGATTAACGCCCTTCAGGCAATGCCTGCCGGGGGAAAACTTTTTATTCAAGCGGAAAAACGCAAAATCAACAGTGAAAGATGGGTCAATGTCAGGTTTTCCGATACGGGCGCCGGGATGGACAGAGTGAAAATAAACAAAATATTCGAGCCTTTTTTCAGTACCCGGCAGGGAGGAACAGGCCTGGGATTGGCCATTGCTCATCGGATCATTGAAGATCATGGAGGCTTCATCCATGTTGAAAGCGTTGAAGGGAGCGGAACTGTTTTTACCGTCCAGCTTCCTGTAAGGAATAAAGAGGAGGCGAAAAAGAGCTAAATGCAAAATCAGATCTCTATTTTGATTGTCGATGATGAAGTCAATATTCGAACCGCTCTGGCAAAAATTTTAGAAAAACAGGGATACAAGCCCGAAACCGCTGAAAACGGACAGGTGGCGCTTTCACGGCTTGAGAATGCTTTTTATCATCTGGTGATTACCGACCTGAAAATGGCGGATCTCAACGGTCTGGAGTTGTTGAAAAAGGTAAAGGAACATTCTCCGGAAACAGAGGTTGTCGTCATGACGGCGTATGGGACCATTGAAACCGCCGTCAACGCCATAAAAGCCGGCGCTTATGACTACCTGACAAAGCCGGTGGATAAAGAGCTCCTGCTTCTTTTAATCGACAAGGCGTTGGAACGGCAATCTCTTTCGGTGGAAAACAAACGGCTTCGTGAAAGTCTAAAGATCAAAAACCGGTTTGAAGAAATGATCGGGAAGAGCAACGTTCTGAAGCAGATCTATGAAACGATTGATCAGGTTGTCGAAAGCGACGCAACGGTTCTGATCACCGGTGAAAGTGGAACGGGAAAAGAGCTGGTTGCCCGGGCCATTCATCAGCAAAGCGGAAGAAGGGATAAGCCGTTTATCACGATTAATTGCGGGGCGCTTCCGGAAACATTGTTTGAAAGCGAAGTGTTTGGTTATGAAAAAGGCGCTTTTACGGGGGCCGTTTCTTCAAAAACGGGTCGTTTTGAACTGGCCGACGGAGGGATTCTGTTTCTTGATGAAATCGGGGAATTAAACCTTAAAAACCAGGTGGACTTTCTCCGCGTGCTTGAAACTAAAGAATTCAGAAGATTAGGAGGGACAAAACTCATTCATGTGGATGTCCGTTTTATTGCCGCGACCAATAGAAACCTGTTACAGGCGATAGAAAACAAGACCTTTCGGGAAGACCTCTATTATCGTCTTAACGTTGTGCCGATTCATCTTCCCCCTTTGCGGGAACGAAAAGAGGATATTCCTTTATTGGTTGAATTTTTTCTGCGAGAATTTAGATCCATCTATCATAGGGAAGAAAAGACGGTATCTCCGGGAACGATGCGGTTATTGGTCAACTACTCCTGGCCAGGGAATATCAGACAACTTAAAAATGTGATTGAACGGGTTGTTATTATGGTGAGAGATAAAACCCTTTTACCGGAACATTTACCGGTGGAGATACAGGAAGATACGGCGAAGGAAAAAACCATGACAATTCCGTTGGGAAAGTCCCTTGAAGAGGTTGAAAAAGAGGTCATCCAAAAAACGCTTTCTGAGATCACGCATCACCGGGAAAAAGCCGCGAAAATTCTTGGCATCAGCCTCCGCGCCCTCCACTATAAAATCAAAAATTACGGTATTGAAGATTGAGTACTATCCAATAGTAAAGTTTCTTGCATCTTGATCAATTCTGGTCTACAATTTACATAACTAGACAGTCTAGCCTGTTCTTTGGGGGCGATTATGAAAACAGAATGGCAGCTTCAAGAAGCAAAAAATAAATTAAGTCAGGTTGTCGATAGGGCCGTACACGCTGGGCCGCAGACAATTACCCTTCGTGGAAAGCCCGCGGCCATGTTAATTTCTATTGAGCAATACCGGAAATTAACTCATCGGACCCGCTCTCTCACCGAATTTTTCAGAAATTCGCCTTTATGTGGAGTTGAACTTGATTTGGAGAGAAGTGAAGAATTGGTTCGCGAGGTCAATTTGTGAACTATCTTTTTGACACCTGTGTTATTTCAGAAATGGTGAAGAAACATCCAGCCCAGGTTGTTTTAGATTGGATTGAGCAACAAGAGGAAGAATTCATTTGCCTCAGTGTCTTGACCATCGGGGAATTGGAGAAAGGAATCGCCAAACTGACTGATTCTCATCGGAAAAAAAAATTAAAGACCTGGGTCGAAAAAGATCTGATTGAACGGTTTTCCAATCGGATCCTTTCTTTTGATTTGCAAACAGCTTTGCTATGGGGCAAACAACAGGGTGAATTAGAAAGGCTCGGAATGCGGCTCCCCCTCATGGACAGCCTTATTGCGGCGACAGCAATAGTTCACCACCTGGTTGTCGTGACACGGAATAGTCAGGACATGGAAAGACTTGGCGTCAAAATATATAATCCCTGGAACACTTAATTTTATTACCCCTGCCTTCTCAGATAAACAGATTCGGTTTCTTCTTAACAAACAATAAGAATAGATTTGCCCTTAAATTCTAAGAATATTTAAGGATTTAAAATATTTCCGATAAAAGCCACGGTCACGGGTTAAAAGCCGGTCAGATTGTTTAATCGCATGGGAGCCGATCATAAAATCAGAAGTTACGGTCTTGAAGATTAAGATTCGTACTTCCACTCTTTATAAGGTATTTTTACCTTTCAATATGGTAAAATTAGACTTATACTATGATAGTGAACTGGGTGGTTAAGGTCGATAAAGAGGCCTGCCATTGTATTTCAGGGAATTCGTCTTCGCCATGGTTTGACACAAAAGGAGATGGGTAAAAAGATC
Organism: Nitrospirota bacterium; assembly: GCA_016178585.1. Lineage (NCBI taxonomy): Bacteria > Pseudomonadati > Nitrospirota > Nitrospirota bacterium. Next base: position 22,702 of record JACOTA010000016.1, on the reverse strand, counting down.
GGCCTCCATCAGACCGATGTCTCCAAAATAGAAAAGGGTGAACGCGCCATTGGCAGAAATCTTGCCATGAAAATCGGCAAGGCGCTGAAAATTGACTACAAACGATTTCTTTAAAACGGTCAAGAATTCCCTGCGGACCCTTTGAGATTTTTATTGCCAAGGATCTGTTTTCTTAATTGAGACCTTTTAATCTTTCTATCCAGGCATCCGTAGATACTTTTGTCTTCAGGCAACCATAAACCTTTTCCACCGGATCAACGCTGACCATCTTAATCGCGACGAGTTTTCCGTTCTGCTCATTAAAATCCAATACTGTTCCGGGCTTAATTCCAAGTTTCTTCCTCAGTTCTTTGGGAATGGTCACCTGTCCTCGATCATCAACCCGGGCTTTCATAGTACATCTCCAAATTACATACTTTATAAGTATGTAATCATACTTATAAAGTATTATCAACCGTTACATCCTCCCCTAGAACAGCGATAGAAAGTTGTCATTGCGAGCGAAGCGAAGCAATCTCGCCATCGTGAACCGAGATCGCCACGCACCCTGCGGGCGCTCGCGATGACAGGCAAAACAAGGAGTTGCAAATCCTATCTCTAATGGGTCCTCCCCCCAGCAAATAATGCAGGTTCTTATTTTGTAACGGAAGTTTTGTAACTTATTGAAAAAAATATGTTTTTTGTGTTTTTTCTTAAATATTCCTGTTGCCCCCCTTGAATCACCTGCAAAGTTTTCTCCTTTACGGCTTTAGGCAAGATCAATTAACGGTTCAAGGAAATTCATTTTCTTAACAAGTTATTTTGTAATCACCTGATTTCATTTGGTTTTTTTTATTATTTTCAACTGACCGCTTATATGAAAAGATTTTGGCACTCTATTTGCGTAGTAATCAGTAATCTGAGCTATTCTCGGATTAACTTAATGAAAAAGTGAAGCAACCGGCTTTGCCGGTGCGGAACGCGGGGTTCGGGGGCATCGGAGGCTCAGAGCTTGCTTTGGAAGCGATTTCACAGCGGACATATGGTTTTAATCATCTCTACCCGCATGGGCCCCTGAATAAAATAGAAGGGAGTTCTTAGTCATGCCGACCAAAGATAAACGTTATCGTGTGCTTCCCGGCCCGGAAGGTATTCTTCCTCCGGCGGCGGCCTTGATGGGAGTTCTTCCCCCTGATCTTGGAATGGGCCTTGTCGAAGGAGAAGCTCTTCCGGAAAAAAAAGTGATGGAAGTTATCGCGGAAAAAATATTAACCCGTAGAAACCCGACGCTTTTCCCCGGACCTCTTCTGGTATGGGCATGGACCCCGGAGACTCAGAAAAAAGCTACAGCGGTCCTGGAAATGGCAAGAGAAATTCCGGGCGCAAGAATTATTTGTATGCCGGATTACCGCCCTATTTATCCCAAAATCGATCCCGAAGCTGTTTTTAGTCCCTGCCACCCCAATTTAACCATCTGGCATAACAAGATTGAAGTTTGCATGCTGATTGACGCTCATTGCCATTTTGTCAATGTGACTCTGAAAATGATCCGCGGGGGGACAAAATGTTACACGATCACTCTTTGCGCAAATGATGTTCATGAAGATTCGGTTGCGGCCATGGGGCCTTGTGATGTTGAAAAAATTGTCCGTTTAAAGGAAACCATTATTAAAGTTCGGGATAGCGGCAAAATAATTCCATGGGCCTATACGCGGGAAGGCAAGGAAGAGATTCGGCATTGTAGCAACAAGAAGATGTTCGTTATCCGGCCTGAGAACGCTTTACGTCATGATTCCACGGGGTCGAAAGAGGAAGAAGTCCCTCCTGGATTTTCACATCATCTGGAACATGGGATTGATGAGAATGAAGAGTAAAGATCGGACCCTTTCTTTACCCGAAATTCAACACGAGGTTCAATTTATCAATGAGGGGCTTGGCCCTGTGGAGGGGGATGAACCCTTTCGGGCCGAAGTTGGATTCATTAGCTGGAGATCAACTCAATCGGCTGTTTATGAAGCCATGCTTTTTTTTAGAAAGATTAAATTTCCCGCCGCCGCCCTTTATTTGAAAAGCCTATGGCCATTTCCGGTTCAGGCTATTGAAGCTTTTGCGGGAAGGGTGAGTAAAATTGTCGTGATAGAAGAAACCGAAACGGCTTTACTTTCAAAGATGATTAGAGAGATTACAGGGCTTAACCCCGTTACGATAGTCCCTCCTCCCGGCGGATCCATTAAGGCTGAAGATATATTTGAGAAAGAAGACTGGAATTAAAGGAGATAAGAAAATGAGTCCGACAAAAATTCAAAAAGAAAAGGTTGAATCAAAACGCTACCGGGTGCTTCCGGGGCCGGAAGGATTCCTTTCTCCCGCTGCCGCTACCCTCGGAGTTGTTCTGCCAGATCCGGGCCAGGGGTTGGTTGAGGGAGAAATTGTCAGTGAAGATCAGGCCATTGAAGCCGCGGCGAAAAAACTTTTGTCAGCAAAACATCCGACGCTCTTTCCCGGGCCTGCCGTGCTGTGGGATTGGAAACCGGAAGCCTCCAAACTCGCCACCGCGACAAAACGTTTAGCCGAAGCGATACCCGCCAAGATCATTCCAATGGCCGACTATCGCCCCAAATATCCTCGCGTTTATCCGGAAATTGAGATTAATCCCAATCATCCCAATCTCACCATCTGGCATAATAAAATTGATGTTTGTCTCTTTATCGGGGTTCATTGTCACCAGGCCAATATCGCTCTCAAGATTATTCGGGCAGGAACCTCCTGCTATACCATCGCCATGTGTTCCTTCTCCGGAGACGATGAGGCCAATATCACGGTACGGGATATCACGCCGGAAACAATGGAAAGACTGATCACGGCTGTCCTTAAAATGAAAAAACGGTAATTTTTTGTAATCTTGTCCTATTTCTCTTCCAGAAAAAAAATCGTACCTTAATTGCTTATCGACGACGGATCAAAACAGTCTTTGGTGCATGATAAAATTGTGAGATAATCTTGTCTGCCAGAGGCCTGGGGCGGTGACACGGCCCTCTTTTGGCCGCCGCATCAATGGGTTCAGATTGCAGCGGCGAGACAAAAGCGGAGGGCGGCGAGCACCGTAAGCGCAGCCGCGCGTGCCGGGGAACCGCTCCTGGCTCGGCAGACGCTTGTCATCTCATAATTTTGTCATGCACCCAATAGTCTTTAATGGCTTGACACCGATTCAAGACAGGGGCTATGATTATTTTTAATTAAAAATCTACTGAAAATAAAGAATTCCGATGTCGATGGTTTAAATTTGGAGAGAAAATGGCAAATCTGATTACCGAAGAACTCGTCATGAAATCGTTAAAAAAGGTCATTGAACCGGAGCTTTTTAAAGATATCGTGACCTTGAATATGGTTAAGGACTTGAAAATAAATGGAAAAGATATTTCTTTGACCATTGTCCTGACCACACCCGCCTGTCCTCTTAAAGGCGAGATCCAAAACCGGGTGGATAAAGCGGTCAAGGAAGATTTTCCTGAAGTGAACAAAATCAGCATTAACTGGACGGCCAATGTGACCTCCGGAAAAACCGGTGGAAAAGAAAACCCCGTTCCGAATATTAAAAACCTTATTGCCGTAAGCAGTGGAAAAGGGGGGGTTGGAAAATCAACCGTAACGGTAAACCTTGCCGTGGCCCTGGCAAAATTGGGCGCGAGGGTTGGGTTATTGGATGCGGATGTGTATGGCCCCAATGTTCCGTTGATGATGGGCGTTTCCAAACCTCCCGTATCGGTTGGCGCGAAACTGGACCCTGCCGAAAATCACAATGTCAAATTTATCTCGATGGCGTTTATGGTAGAGGATGACACGCCAATTGTTTGGCGTGGTCCGATGATTCATGGAGCCATTCAGCAGTTTCTCCGGGATGTCAATTGGGGCGAACTCGATTATCTTCTCATTGACCTCCCTCCGGGAACCGGCGATGCCCAATTAAGTATTACCCAACTCGTCCCTTTAACCGGGGCTATTATTGTGACGACACCTCAGGAAGTGGCCCTCCTGGATTCCAAAAGGGGCCTGGGGATGTTTCAGAAAGTTCATGTTCCTCTCCTGGGAATCATTGAAAACATGAGCTATTTTAGCTGTCCGCACTGTCACGAAAGAACCGACATCTTCAGCCACGGGGGAGGGAAAGCCGCTGCTGATAAGCTGAAACTTCCCTTCCTGGGAGAAATTCCGATTGATCCTGCCATTCGGGAGGGCGGAGATACGGGCAAGCCGATTGTGATTGCGGATCCGGAATCCCCGCAAGCCAGGATGTTTATGCAGATTGCGGGAAATCTGGCCGCCCAGATCAGCGTTTTAAACGCCCGCTCTTCCGCGTTAAAAATCGTCACCGTTTAAAATTCCATCATAGACCGGCGGATCAAGGGGAATTGATTTTTATTCGGCCTTCCTGTTAAGATAAGAAAACAACCTTATAACAAAAGGCTCTCTCATGCTTCCTGATCCGCTTGAAGTCTGTAATCTTCTTGTCGAAATTTCCCGGTCATTAACCTCTGATTTAAACGATAAGGAAGTAGCGGAAACTCTTCTTAAAAATTTTTTTAAAATGATCTCCCTTAAAAAAGCCGCCTTTTTCTTTTTAAATGAAGAAAAAGGCCGGTATGATTTCCAGTTGGGACATCAACTGGCGGAAACTGATTTTAAAAATATACCCATGGACGTTCAGGCTCCCTTTCCAGAGTGGCTGAAAAGTAACCGAACCCTCGGTTTTGCCGGTACTCTGTCCGAAGGGCTGGCTAAAAAAATACCCTCTCTTTTAAAAGAAACCGGTTTGCAAAACTGCCTCCCGTTTAAAACACGGGATAAGTTGATGGGTTTTGTATTTCTCTGCATTCCCCCTTTATCATCCCTTGAGAGTCAGCTTCTTTTCCTTATAGGAGAACAGATTGCCATCGCGATCGAAAACAACCGGTTGGCACAAGCCTTAAAAAAATCCAAAGTGTTGGTTCGAAGAACCGACCGGTTAAAGTCTCTTGAAACAATCGCCGGAGGGATGGCTCATGAAATCAGAAATCCCCTCACTTCGATTAAAACCTTCGTAGAACTGGCTGGAGAAAGACGAGAGGACTCTGATTTTTTTGATAGTTTTTCAAAGGTGGCCCGCGAAGATATTGGAAGAATCGAACGAATTATCCGTGAAGTTCTTGATTACAGCCGTTATATGGAACCGACGTTTACCGAGGAAGATATTAATGAGGTGATTCAAACCACCCTCCCTTTCATGGTCATTGAAGCCAATAAACGGGGCGCCAGGTTTTTGACGGAATATCAAAAAGACCCTCCCCGTATCATTATTGATCGGCAGCAAATCAAGCAGGTTTTACTTAACCTTTTTATCAATGCCATTGACGCCCTTCCTCCTTCCAACGGATTGATCAAGGTTAAAACCAGATCTTTTAAAAAATTGGAGATTCCCTGGATGGGCATACACATTGAAGATAATGGTATTGGAATTCCTCCCGAAAATATGGAAAATATTTTTGATCCATTTTTTACGACGAAACATGAAAGCAAAGAGCGGGAAGGGACGGGTTTGGGACTGGCGATTGTCCATCAAATTGTCCAGGATCATCGAGGAGAAGTTGACGTCAAAAGCAAACCGAATGTCGGGACGGTTTTTTCCGTGGACCTTCCGTCCAATCCGATGCTTTACGAACGAAGAAAGGAAAGGCGGCTGGAAAATTGAAACACCGTCCTAAGCCGGTTTTTTATAAATATTTTTTTTCTGCTTAACAAAGATTTGAATCGGCGTTCCCTTAAACCCAAAAGTTTCCCTCAGGCTATTTTCCAGGAATTTCAGATAAGTCCTCGTCAAACCTTCTTTAAAATTGGAAAAAACAATAAAGGTGGGAGGTCTGATTCCTCCCTGTGTGGCGTAATAAATTTTTACCGGCTTGTTTCTGTACAACGGGGGAGGAAAACGCTTTAGAATTTTTTCTAAAAATCCGTTTAAATCGGGTGTTGACACTCTTTTTTGAAAGGAATCAATGATCATGTTAATCGTTTGGTAAATTATTTTGTGATCAAAGCCCTCTTTTGAGGAAATAAATAAAAATGGAAATTCCTTGATAAAAGAAAAGTAGTTAAAAAGGTCACCTTCAAATTTTTCACGGGCTCTGGAAATATCCTTTTTAAGGTCCCATTTGTTAAGCAAAATCGCAAAACCCTTTCCCGCTTCGATGACCCGTCCAACCAATTTAATATCCTGGTCCGTTATCCCCTCGCCGCTGTCAATCAAAATAAAAACAATATCCGCTTTTTTAATCGACTCTTCGGAACGTATGACGCTGGCCCGTTCTATCCCTTTTTCAATTTTTCCCCTTCTCCGGATGCCGGCCGTATCGATAAATAAATAATCGCGGTTTTGATACTGAGCCAGGGTATCAATGGCATCCCTTGTCGTACCGGGAATGGGACTGGTGATTAACCGTTCCTCCCCCAGGAGGGCGTTGATAAAGGTTGATTTTCCGACATTCGGCCGGCCAATGATCGCAATTTTCGCAAAGGGCTCGGGCGTGGTGGAAGCGCTCGCTTTTTCCTGAGGAAATCCCCGATTAACGGCTTCCATAAGATCATCGATGCCGGTGCCGTTTTCAGCGGAAATAGGAAATACCCCTGCGATTCCCAGTTGATAAAACTCATAAAAACTCTGAATGAGAGAAGACCCTTCGATTTTGTTCACGACATAAAAAGTGGGTTTTAAAAAAGGTCTGACGGTCTTAATAATCTCTTGATCGAGAGGGTGGGGACCGGTTCGCCCATCCATTAACAAGATGATGACGTCTGCTTCTTGAGCGGCCTTAATCGTCTGTTTCTTTGCTTCTTCAATCAGGGGAAGCGAAGCGTGTGGAAAGAGGCCGCCGGTATCGATGAGGGTATAGGAGTGCTGGTCATAGGTAAAGGTTCCGAAAAGCCGGTCCCGTGTAACGCCGGGCTCATCTTCCACGACGGCCATTCGGTATCCGACCAACCGGTTAAAAAGGGTTGATTTTCCAACATTTGGCCGGCCAATAATCGCAATTTTTTTCATGAGGATATTAAAAAGGAGGAAATAAGCCTGGCTTTTTGCCGTTGTTTAAAGAAAGGGTGTGTAAGGGCACCGCAAGAAAGAGACTCAAGGATTACCGGCTTAAGTTAATGCAGTGTGTCCAGTGTAACATCGACAGCCTTTTGACCGACGGTGACCGGATTTTTAGCGAAATTCCCTTCAATATCACCAGGCCCCACAGGCCCGGCGGCCCCGTTCTTCATCAATTTAACGACAATATTAAGCTGGCCGGATAGTGTGCCGTCTTGCATAATGACATCGGCTTGAGAAAGGGTATATTGAAGTGGAAATTTCGGACTGGCAATCCTTTGAGAAGCGAGAGGGGGAACGCCCACCTGGGGTCCCTCTGCCGGTTTTGCGCTGATAAATAAAATGGCATTTGGATCCACTTTACCGGCCAGTTTTGGATCGATTGAAATAGTGCCGGAAATGGTTCCGGAGGCGCTGTTAGAGGGAGCCCCGGCCGCTTGCGACGAAACCTGTCCGTAAGGATCCTGGGAGTTAGAAGCAGCTGGCGCGGAGGAACCCGCCGGAGAGGAACCGATAGGCGTTTCATTCTTATTGCACCCTGCATAAAGAGCGGCCGTTCCCATTATGATGATCAAAGAAAAAAGTCTAAAAGCATTTGTTTTCAAAAACATTAAAGTCTCCATTAGGATATTTGGTGATAAGAGGTTGATTCAAAAAGCAAAAATTATTTTATCAAAAATGCGCCCATTGTCAATCTATTTGATCAAACCGGGAACAGAACCGGGGCTGTTCTAACGCGGCAGACCGGTCCAAAGGCCAACAGAAAATCTATCGGGAGAAATAAACTTCGATTAAATTTTTTGAAAATGTTATTGTTTCTCCCAAAGAAATTTTGGTCATACCCTATTGCTTTTTGGGGGATGAGGGTATAACCATAAGTCTAATCGATCCGGGAGCAACCACGAATGAGTCAAAAAGACATGGGTCAAAAACAAAAGGAAAAAGAGAAACAATCCTCTTCAGCGCAAACGGACAGAAGGGGTTGGCCAAATCCGGCAATTTTTATAACGATTGTAATTTTGGGTTTATTATCAATTGCCCTGGTCATTTTTTTTAATCATGGAAATCCCGCGCCGGTCTCGCCCGGTAACGTTAATTCCGATTCCCTGCCCGGCATTCAAACAGGAGAGGCTCCCTGGCCGCCTGAGTTAAATGAGCTCCGCGAACGGCTAAAAATCGTCGGATTGCCTGCTCTCCAGGAAGAAGGTTCGGCGCTTCACATTCATCAACACCTCGATATTTTTATTCACGGAAAATCAATCCCTGTCCCTGCAGCCATTGGGTTTAATGCTCGAGAACGGTTTATCTCCCCCATCCATACGCATGATTCAAACGGCGTCATCCATATCGAGTCCCCGACCGTTCAGACCTTTACCCTCGGACAATTTTTTGATATTTGGGGAGTCCGGTGGAACCTCAACTGTATCGGCGCCTATTGTGAGGATCAGCAAAACACCATTAAGGTTTTTGTGAATGGTGAAGCGGTGCCGGGAGACCCGAGATTGATCGCGCTTTCCGACCATCCAATCATCGTCATCACCTATGGAACGTCACAAGAGCTCCCGAACCCGATTCCTTCAAGTTACGTATTTCCTCCAGGATCTTAACGGCCGTTTTATTACAGAACTGAAAGGTGGATTGCCATTGAAACACTTCTTTCTCGTAGACACATAGGGTCAGGTCTTTATTCTTGAAAATATGGAAGGCCATGGAGATGAATTCAATATTAAAGACCTGACCCTACTAACTAATATTATGCATGACCCTACTAATATTATACATATTTTTCATAATGGATCTGTTTCCGGTTGAAACCGATTGATTTCAGCTTTTCTTTGACGGCGTCGACCATCGGCGGCAGGCCGCAGACATACGCCTGTTTTCCTTCACCGTTTCCGATAAATTTGTCGATTTTTTCCTGGACATAGCCTGTTTCTCTCGTCCAATGGAGCGGACGGCTTAAGGTAGGGACAAATTGAAAATTTGCGTGTCTCTTCTCCAGGGCCCTAAATTCTCTTTCATATAAAATTTCGGTTTCAGTCCGGACCCCGAAAATCAGGCAAACTCGCTTGGAAAAGCCCTCATGTAAGAGGGATTGGACCATACTTCTTAAAGGGGCGATTCCGGTTCCAGCGCCGATGAAAAAAAGGTCAAATTGAGACGGATTCCTCAAAATAAAAACGCCATCCGGTCCGTCAACCGGAATGATGACTCCCTCCCGGTAAGAAAAAAAAGTGTTGGAGACAAAACCCCCTTCCACCCTTTTGATGCAGATTTCCAGGAGCGTTGGGTCGAAGGGAGGGGAGGCAATGGAGTAAGGTTTCCGGATAACCCTGTTTTCTCTTGGAACATGGACGGAAATAAACTGCCCGGCTTTAAATTCGAGTTTTTGATTGGGAGGAAGCCGCAGAAAAAAACTTTTTACGGAAGAGGTGAGGTTTTCAATTCGCTCTAACGTGGTTAAATGGACGATTCGAGCCATTTGATTTGTTCCTTCTGAAATGGTATGATACCGAGAATTTTATTAAACTCGAAATTGGAAAACAGCCAAGACAGCTTTTTCATTATACGGCCATTTTTCCTTTGAATACACGCTAAAAGAGGATTTGGGTCATGGTGCTTTTGGAGTTCAGCATGTCCCCGTTAGACAAGGGAGAGAGCGTCGGGGAGTATGTTTCCCGGTCCCTGAAGATTATCGACGAAAGTGGTGTAGACTACCGTTTGAATCCAATGGGAACCGTCCTTGAAGGCGAATGGGATGAGGTTTTTGACGTCGTAAAGAAATGCTTTCACCAGATGTCGAAGGATTGCAATCGGATTTCAACGACCATCAAGGTGGATTATCGCAAAGGAAAAACAGGGCGTCTCGATAGCAAGGTTGAAAGTGTCGAGAAAAGATTAAATAAAAAACTAAAGACTTAGCCCCAGGTTAAATATTTATTCATCAAAATAGGAAAAAACAATGCCCTTTAAAAATTTAAAAGATGCCGTTTCCTTTTCTTCGGAAAAAATGAAAAAAAACAATCTGTTCGAAACGTCCAGACTGGTTTGCGATGTTTATTGTTTCGAGCCGGGCCAGGAGCAAAAAGTCCACAGTCATGACGATCAGGATAAGGTCTACCTGGTTTTGGAGGGAACAGGAAGTTTTAAAGTCGGCAGCGAAGAGAAACACCTTTCTAAAGATATGGTGGTGTTGGCCGAAGGGGGGATCGATCATGGAGTTAAAAACACAGGCAATAGCCGTTTAACGCTTTTTGTTTTCGTTGCTCCATCCGGAATGAAAAAAGGTGAAAAATCTCATAAAACGGATCATGACCATGGCCACCATCATTAGGGTAAGCCCTCTCTTTGTTGATTCCGTTATTTCAACCGCTCCTTATAATATAACGAACGCGCCAGGTCTGCCAAAATAGTGGTCTAATTTCTTGACATGAAGGCTCCCGCCCGATATAATCCATCGTTTAACTCTATTCGTTAGGTTTCTCATGCTGATTGACATACTTCATATTCCTGAGGAAGGAAAGGAAATTTCCTACCAGGAAGACCCTGCGAACATTCATCTTTCCCCGGATATTGAGTTTAAGGGAGTTATCGACGTTCAGGCGTTCCTTTACAAGACAGCAAAAACAATTATTGCGAGGGGAAGAATAAACGCGACCCCCTCTTTTCAATGCGGACGATGTTCCAAAAACTTTTTTCTCCCCCTGGCGATCGATTTTGACCAGATTTTTGTGCCCAAAAACCCGCCCCGTCCCGCTTATCACAAAAAACAGGAGGAAACCAGGGCGAACCGATCTTCTTTAAAAAAGAAAGCAGAAGTTTCTGATTTCAGTCAAGAAAAGGAAGAACTCGATAACCCGGATGAAAACTATTATGAGGGCTCTTCGATCGTTCTCGACGAAATGATCAGGGAACAGGTCCTCCTGGAATTTCCGATGAGACCCCTTTGTTCACCAACGTGCAAGGGGTTATGCCCCCGCTGTGGAATCGACTGGAACGTGTCCGACTGTTCCTGTTTAAAGGATGAAGACACGCCGGGTTCGATGGAAAAAATTTTTAAAAAGATATTAAAAGAAAAATAAGGAGAATAAAATGCCGAATCCAAAACATAAAATATCAAAAGCCAGGAGAGATAAGCGGAGGGCCAACATAAAATTGACAAGGCCTCAGTTAAGCGCGTGTCCTCAATGTCTGGAGCCCAAGCTTCCCCATAAAGTCTGTTTAAATTGCGGAACTTATAAGGGGAAAGAGATGATCGCCATTCAGGAAGTTTAATCGCTTCCACCCATCCTTTTAAAATAACGTCAAGTTAACGCCGGAAATAGATTTGTCACAAACCCTAACCGACCAAAAAGATTTTTGTCAATGAAAATAGCTCTGGATGCGATGGGCGGGGATTTTTCTCCTCAGCACGAGGTCGAAGGAGCCATTGCCGCCTGCGAGGAATTTGGGGTTGAATTGATTTTGGTGGGAGATGAAAAGCGCCTTTCCGCCGAACTCAAAAAATATTCCACAGCCAATCTCCCCGTCACCATTTTGCATGCTGACCAGGTGGTCACCATGGAAGACGCTCCCTCCATGGTCATTCGAAAAAAGAGAAATTCCTCGATCTGGAAAGCCACCGAGCTGGTGATGGAAGGTACGGCCTCCGCTGTGGTGAGCGCGGGGAATACGGGCGCCTGTATGGCTGCCGCTATCTTTATCCTGAAACCTTTAAAAGGAATAGACCGCCCTGCAATCGCGGCCATATTTCCAACCCTTAAAAACCCTGTTATTCTGATCGACGTCGGCGCTAATGTCGATTGCAAACCGAAAAATCTTCTTCAGTTTGCCGTGATGGGCGACGTTTACGCTAAACGGATCTTTGGCCTTCAAAAGCCCCGTATTGGGTTATTGAGCAATGGAGAAGAGGATATCAAGGGGAATGACATCACCAAAGAGGCTTTTAAACTTCTTAAAGCCGCTCCTTTTAATTTTCTTGGCAATGTGGAAGGAAAAGATATTTATAAGGGGGAAACGGATGTCATTGTTTGCGACGGTTTTGTCGGGAATGTCGTATTAAAAACCAGTGAGGGGCTGGCGGAGGCGCTTTTTAAGCTTCTAAAATTCGAAATCCGGCAATCGACGATTTTAGGCAAACTCGGGTATCCGCTGTTGAAATCCAGCTTTACACGATTTAAAAAACGGGTAGACTATTCAGAATACGGCGGGGCGCCTCTGCTGGGGGTAAACGGGGTTAGCATGATTTGCCACGGCCGGTCGACGCCTAAGGCCATTAAAAATGCCATTGGCCGCGCAAAAAACCTTGCGGAAAAGCAGGTCAGCGCTTATATTCAAAGTGAAATCGAAGCTTTCTTAATGACAGAACCTGCTTCCTAAACCAGCGAGATGACCCACATGCACTCACAGATCATTGGAACAGGTTCATACCTGCCCGAAAAAACGCTGACGAACGCCGATCTTGAAAAAATCGTTGATACAACAGATCAATGGATTACGGATCGAACTGGAATTAGAGAGCGGCACATCGCCGCCGAGAACGAAGCTGCCTCTGATTTGGCCGTCCAGGCAGCTCAAAAGGCTTTACAAGCCGCCGGCATCGCGCCGGAAGAGCTGGATATCTTAATCGTCGGGACTCAAACGCCTGACATGACCTTTCCTTCAACCGCCTGCATCGTTCAGGCAAAACTCGGGGCTTCAAAGGCATTTGCGTTTGATCTTTCCGCCGCCTGTTCCGGGTTTATTTACGCGCTTTCGGTCGCAGATCATTTTTTAAAATCCGGCAAATATCGAAATGCGCTGGTCATTGGAACCGAGGTCATGTCAAGAATTCTTGATTGGAAGGACCGGACGACTTGTGTCATTTTTGGAGACGGCGCCGGGGCAGTGGTTTTAAAAAGCGTTGAGGAAAAAAAAGGGATTCTTTCCAGCCACCTCCATTCGGACGGTCAATTCTGGGACCTCATTTGTATGCCTGGAGGAGGATCGAGGATTCCAATTTCAGAAGCCGTGCTGGCCCAAAGGCTGAATTTTTTAAAAATGAAAGGCAGCGAGACCTTTAAGATTGCCGTTCGAAATCTCGAAGAGGTGGCGTGGGAAGCCCTGAATCATAACCAGCTTTCAATTGACCGTCTTTCGCTGATGATTCCTCATCAGGCCAATACCCGGATTATCAAGGCCTTATCCGAAAGGTTAAAGCTTCCCGAGGGAAAAGTGATGATCAATATTGACCGTTGCGGAAATACATCGGCGGCGTCTATTCCAATTGCGCTGGATGAGGCGGTAAAAACCGGAAGGGTTCATGAGGGTGATTATATCCTTTTAATTGCTTTTGGAGCCGGTTTGACCTGGGGGGCGTCGGTCATTCGATGGTGAGGGGCAGGGTGAACCGCCGCGCTTTATTTTGGCTTGACATTAGGAAAAAAAATGAGCAATATCAATTTGTTTTTATTAAATTCCGGCATCTTTATAATTAAATGATTGCGTTTGTATTTCCCGGCCAAGGCTCCCAATACATAGGGATGGGTAAAAAGATAAGTGAAGAATATGAGGAAGCAAAAAAGGTCTTTTCTCTGGCCGGTCAGGCTCTTCACTGGGATGTGGCAAAACTCTGTTTTGATGGCCCGCAGGACCGATTAAATCAAACCGCGTATACGCAACCGGCCATATTAACAACCAGTCTTGCGATTTATTCCGTATTCAAACAGGTTTTTCCAAAAACCCCGCAATGGGTTGCGGGACACAGTTTGGGGGAATATTCTGCGCTGGTCGCCGCCGGAGGAATTCCTCTGGAAGAGGCGATTTTGCTTGTTGCAAAAAGAGGCGATTTGATGCAAAGAGCGGTTCCTGAAGGAAAAGGAGCGATGGCGGCGATCCTGGGGTTAAACCGTTCGGCCGTTGAATCGATTTGTAAGGAAATTTCTGCCCGTGGAATTGTGGCTCCCGCGAACTACAATACCTTCGAGCAGATCGTCATCGCCGGTGAAACTCATGCCGTGGCGGAGGCATCAAAAAAAGCCGAAGAGGCCGGGGCAAAAAAAGTCATCCCCCTTTCCGTAAGCGTTCCGTCCCACTGCATTCTTATGGAACCGGCGGCTTTAGAGTTGAAAGACTCTATTGAAAAAACCTCTTTTTATGATTTAAAAATTGGATTCGTCAATAACGCGGACGCGAAAGAGCTTCGGTGGAAAGAAGAAATTAAGGCATCATTGATTCGGCAGATCTCCGCCCCGCTCCTCTGGGTCGATACCGTGCTGTTTTTAATGGATAAGGGGGTTAAAACGTTCGTTGAAATTGGGCCTGGCAGGGTGTTATCAGGGTTGATAAAGCGGATTAATCGCCAGGTGGAGGTGTTGTCCGTCGAAGATCCGGAAACCCTGGATAGAACGGTGAATCATTTAAGACTCATTAATGGATAAAGGTCTATACAGCAGGACATAAATAAACGGACATTTTCAAAGGTGGACCTCCTCTCCCGCAAGGGGAGGAGGACATTGAATTAAATTTATTTATATCCGGCTTTATAGCAAGCAAGGTAACGAACGTTGGATACTCAATTAGAAGGTCGAACAGCTTTAATTACCGGAGGTGCACAGGGAATTGGTTTCGGCATTGCTGATTGTCTCGCTTCAGAAGGCGCGATCGTTGGAATTGCCGATGTCAATTTTGAAAAGGCAAAACAGGCCGCGGATGATTTAATTTCAAGAGGTAAAAAAGCGGTTGCCTTTAAAGTCAATGTGGCCAGTTCGAACGAAGTCAAAGAAATGGTAGGCCAGGCGATGGCGGTCTGGAACAAGATTGATATTCTTGTGAATAACGCGGGGATTACCCGGGACGGACTTATCCTGAGAATGAAAGAGGAGGATTGGACCCTGGTGATGGATATCAATCTTAAAGGAACTTTTTTGTGTATCAAAGAAGTTCTTCCCAAAATGGCAAAACAGCGGTTTGGCCGTATTATCAATATTTCTTCGATTGTCGGTGCCATGGGAAATCCAGGCCAGGCCAATTATGTGGCGTCGAAAGCTGCCGTGGTGGGTTTGACTAAAACGGTTGCAAGGGAATATGCCAGCCGGGGAATTACCGTAAATGCGGTGGCTCCGGGCTTTATCGAAACGGCAATGACAGATGTTTTACATGAACAAACCCGTGAAGAGCTCATCAGGCAGATTCCCCAGGGAAGAATGGGTAAAGTCGAAGATATCGCAAACGCGGTCTGTTTTCTGGCCTCAGGGCAGGCTTCTTATATTACGGGTCAGGTGATCCATGTCAATGGTGGAATGTATATGGTGTGATGAATAATAATAAATCATCTCTATTAACTAACGGGGTAAAACCCCAATTTCGGGAGAGGAGGTTTGAAAAATAAATGGCTGCAGTAGAAGAAAGAGTCAAGAAAATCATTGCAGAACAATTAGGCGTTGAGGAGGAGGATATCACCCCGGAGGCTTCTTTTGTGGAGGACCTGGGCGCCGATTCTCTGGATACCGTGGAATTGGTGATGGCTTTCGAAGAAGAGTTTGGCATTGAAATTCCTGATGACGACGCGGAAAAAATACTCAATGTTCAAAATGCAATGGAATATATCAAGGAAAAACTTTAATAAGTGGATAATGTTATCCTAAAAAAAAGGGTGGTCGTTACAGGTTTAGGATTAGTGACGCCCCTGGGAATCGGTGTGCAGCAGACGTGGGAAGCTCTTTGTGCCGGCGTTTCCGGCGCGGGAAAGATTACGCGGTTTGATGCGGCCGATTTTCCTGTTCAAATAGCGGCTGAAGTCAAAGGGTTTGATCCAGCTCAATATATCGAGAAAAAAGAAATTAAGAAAATGGATACGTTTATTCACTATGCGATCGCGGCAGCCCAGATGGCCGTGGACGACGCGGGAATAAAAGTATCCGAAGAAATGAAAGATCGAATGGGCGTCTATGTCGGGGCCGGAATGGGTGGCCTTCCGGCCATTGAAAACTCCTTTCTCACTCTTCTTGAAAAAGGCCCGAAAAAAGTCACCCCTTTTTTCGTGCCGATGTCTATTATCAATCTTGCGGCCGGCCAAATTGGAATCCGATTTGGGTTCAGAGGTGTCAACACCTCTGCCGTGACAGCTTGTGCGACGGGAAATACCTGTATCGGGGATGCCTATCGGATTATTCAGCGGGGAGAAGCGGATGCGATGATTGCAGGAGGGAGCGAGGCGACGATTTGCCGCCTTGCCGTCGCCGGTTTTGCCTCATCCAGGGCGCTCTCGACCCGAAATGACGATCCGGCAAAAGCCAGTCGTCCCTTTGACCGGGAACGTGACGGTTTCCTGATGGGCGAAGGGGCCGGGATTCTGTTTCTTGAAGAGCTGGAGTTTGCCAGGGCTCGCGGCGCCCGTATTTATGCTGAAATTGTTGGATATGGAATGACCGCAGACGCCTATCATATCACCGCGCCGGCCGAAGACGGGATGGGGGCTGTAAAATGTATGAAACTGGCATTAAAGGAAAGTCAAATAGAACCGCGTCAGATTGGCTATATCAATGCGCATGCGACCTCGACATTTGCCGATAAAATTGAAACGCTCGCGATTAAAAAAACATTTGGAGAATATGCCAATCAAATTCCCGTCAGTTCCACTAAATCAATGACGGGTCACTTATTAGGGGCTGCTGGCGGAGCTGAGGCCATCTTTTCGATTTTAGCCATGGTCAACGGGGTCCTTCCTCCAACCATTAATCTTGAAAATCCAGATCCTGAATGTGATTTAGATTATATTCCCAATAAAGCCCGGCAGAAACAGGTTCAATATGCCCTTTCCAATTCCTTTGGATTTGGAGGGACCAATGCCTCCCTTGTTTTTAAAAAATACGAAAATTAAAAAAAAATTATTGGAAAATATGGCCGTGAGAAAGCGGACATGTGAAAGGCCGCGAAATTGAAGCGAGCGGCTATTCACAACCTGAAAATTCGGCGGGTTGCGGAACGGCTTGAGAGCCAGCCGTGTGGTGGAACTCAGAACCCGAAATTCGAGATTGCAGCGGAAGGCCTTTTTTTTATGGATCAGGGAAATGTCTCAAATTGATCTTAACCGTTTAGAGGATCTCTCCTCTTACCATTTTTCCCGGCAAACCTTTTTAAAACAAGCCTTAACCCATAAATCCTTTGTCAATGAAAGCAGTCTGAAGGGAATCAAAGATAATGAAAGATTAGAGTATCTCGGAGACGCGGTTCTTGATTTGGTTATCAGTGAATACTTGTTTGGTTATTTGCCGGAGGCTAATGAGGGGGATCTTTCTAAAATAAAATCAACGCTGGTCAATGAGCGAACCTTATCGGAAATTGCCAGGAAATTAAATTTGGGCGACTTTATCTTTTTAGGAAAGGGAGAGGCGTTGTCGATGGGCCGAAATAAAAACTCTCTCCTGGCCAATACCCTGGAAGCGTTAATCGCGGCGGTTTATCTGGATGGGGGCCTTCTTTCCGCAAAAGGATGTATCCTCCGATGGTTTAAAGAAACGATCGAAAACACCGGCGCCCATCAGGTTTCATTAGATTACAAGACGGATTTTCAGGAACAGTGCCAAAAGATTTTCGGAATTTTACCGGACTACCGGCTTGTAAAAACGTCTGGCCCCGATCATGAAAAATCTTTTGAAATTCACCTGTTGGTCAAAGGGGATATCCTTGGTGTTGGCGTGGGAAGAAATAAGAAGGAGGCAGAACAAATCGCAGCTAAAGAGGCATTAAACCGGATAAAAGGAATAGCAAAATCATGAAGGTAAATAAAAAATTGTTACTCTGGGTTATGGCGATCCTTTTGGGTTTAAACCAGGAGGCGGGGGCCATGTGGGTTCATTTAAACGAAACTCAAAAAGGAGAGGCGATGGGATATGGGATGAGAAATGTAAATACCGATCTTCGTCTTTTTTTTAAAGAGTGGACGGTGGACCTTGGAAAAAACGGCGTAGCTATTTTAAATTCGGAATTTTTAACCCTGGCATTTGCAGTCCGCGATGCGGCATCATCGGGACAGGAACTCGATAATTACGCAATTGACGATGCGTTGGCTAAAGTCCAGGGAAAGCTGGTTTTCACCGTCACTCTTTTTGGAAAAGAGGAGGATTTTGCAAAGGACTACGTCGGGTTGATTAAATTCGGCGGTAAAACCTTTTCCGCGACCTATTGGGAGGAGGGAGAAGTCACTCCCTCTGAATCTCAGCCCGGAATGTTTGTTCAGGATCTTTTTTATTATTTTCCTATTGGAGAAATCCCTCCAGAGGGCCAGTTAAGTCTTCTGGTCGGGAGCCCGCAGAAGAAAGAAAAAACTCAATTCGACTTTGACTTAAAGAAGATAAAATAGGAAAATCATAATAATATCAATAACTTAGATATTTGACGAAACCCTGGTTATCTTGTATCCTTATAATACTTTAAGATAATACTTTAAGTTGTATTCTTAAAACATAGCTTCACCGGGGCAGAGATTAAGTCTCGGCCTCGAAAGCTAGGAAAGGGTGCCGATTTTGGAAAAGCTTTCCTACAAAAAAGCCGGTGTCGATATCAGCCTCGGCAACCGATTTGTTAAGAAGATTACGCCCTTGGTTAGAAAAACTTTTCGTTCCGAAGTTTATTCCGATCTGGGAGGATTTAGCGGCTTATTTCAATTAAAAAAATATAAAAACCCGCTCCTGGTTTCCGGAACGGATGGGGTGGGAACAAAGCTTAAAATAGCCTTTCTCATGAACCAGCACGACACGGTTGGAATTGATCTGGTTGCGATGTGCGTTAACGATATCGTGGTGACCGGCGCGGAACCCTTATTTTTTCTTGATTATATGGCCTCCGGAAAACTGGATTTAAAACGGTCCGTGGCGATTTTAAAAGGGATTGTTGGCGGGTGCCGACAGGCGGGGTGCGCCCTTATTGGCGGTGAAACCGCGGAAATGCCCTCTTTTTACCCAAAAGGAGAGTATGATCTGGCGGGATTCGCCGTGGGCGTCGTTGAAAAAAAGAAACTCATCGATGGTCACGCGATCAAGCCGGGAGATGCGATTATCGGATTGGCTTCCAGCGGGCTCCACAGCAATGGTTTTTCGTTGGTCCGGAAAATTGTTTTTGAAAAGGCAAAACTTAAACCCGGTCAAAAAATATCGGAACTCGGGGAAAAATTGGGAACCGCATTATTAAGACCAACTCGAATTTATGTTAAAACGGTTCTTAAACTCAAGAATCGGTTTAATTTAAAGGGAATGGCCCACATTACCGGGGGAGGGATTACAGAAAACCTTCCGAGGATTTTGCCCAAAAATTGTCAAGCGGAGGTTTTCAAAAAATCGTGGAAGATCCCGCCGCTCTTTTCTTTCCTCCAGCAGGCCGGGGGAATCAGCGAAAATGAGATGTTCCGGGATTTTAACATGGGAATAGGGTTTATTTTAATTGTTCCGAAAAAAGAGGCCAAACAGGTTATTTTGTCCGCAAAAAAACTGGGGGAAAAAGCTTTTTTAGTCGGGGAAGTCCGCAAAGGAAAAAACATCGTTCACTATGACTGACGCTCTCAAAATAGGGGTTCTGGTTTCCGGAAACGGAACCAACCTTCAGGCTATTATCGACGCCATTGAAAATAAAGAGCTCAACGCTAAAATCTCCGTGGTCCTCTCCAACAAGAAAACCGCCTTTGCGTTGGAACGGGCGAGAAAATATGGGCTAACCGCGGTTTATGTTGACCCGGCTCCCTTTGAAAACAGAGAACGCTATGAACAAGAAATTGTTCGTCATCTGCGGGATAGCGGAGCTCAATGGATCGTTTTAGCGGGTTACATGAAAATGATAACGTCTGAGCTTCTTTCTGCTTACCGAAACCATATTTTAAATATCCATCCGTCGCTCTTACCGGCTTTTACAGGTCTTCACGCTCAAGCACAGGCCCTTAGTTACGGAGTGAAGATTACCGGGTGTACCGTTCACTTGGTTGACGAAGGTTTAGACAGCGGCCCCGTAATTGTTCAAGCCGCGGTGCCGGTGTTGGAGAGTGATACCGTTGACACGCTAAAAAGCAGAATTTTGGAAAAAGAACACGAAATTTATCCTCAGGCCCTAAAATGGATCGCAGAGGGAAAACTGAAAGTTGAAGGAAGAAAAGTGAGGATACTTTCTTCGCGAAATCCTTTGATAAGTGAACCGATTAACCCGGGAGTGAAAAAATGATTTGCCAGGCTTGCGGAAATGATCAAAAAGAAGGAGCAGAATGCCTGAAGTGTCATACCACCTTTGTTCCTGGCAGTCAGGACCAGATTCATCAACTTTCGACCCCTTCCGCGTTGGAATTATTCGAGAGAGGGAGTTCTTCTCCCTTGGTGGCGCCTGAAGGGAGCCCGGAGGATCCGGCAAAAAAAATTCCAGAGGATGACGCAAAAAATATTCAAGAGCACGAGAAACAGATTCAGCTTCAACTTGTGAAAATGGAAGAAGAAAAACAGCGGCTTCTTGAATTAAAACTTAACCTCGGAAAACAGATCCAGGAGGCCAAAGTAAAGGAAGAGCAGAAGAAGGCCCAAAAAAAAGAAACTGAAATTGACAGTGCGGTTGATAAAATTAAAACCATTTTGGTTACCTCCCTTTCCGCTATTGAAAATAAGCCTGTTTTGGAACATAAAGGGCTGGTGGGGTCCCAGGTTCTAATTAAAACCGATGCGTTAGAAACGGCTATTTCAAGTTTAAAAGATGCCGCCGGTTTGAGAAATACCCCCTATTACGACAACCTGAAGAAGGGCTTTCAAATTGGGTTGACCGATTTGAAAATCGAAGCCTCAAAACTTCAGGCCAACGCCGTGGTCGGTGTGGTCGTACATGAACAATATTTAAAAGACCAGGTGTTAATCGTCTCCTTTACCGGTACCGCCATTTTAATTTAAACCGAAAAAGCAAAACTTTCTGTATAGGAACCGTCATGAAAGAAAAAATTCCAGGAAATGAAGAAATTGAATTAGGGAAAGCCTATTTAAAAGAAAAAAACTATCCAGAAGCTCTTAAATATTTTAAAAAAGCGTTTTCCTTTTATCAGGACAACCCCAATCAGACTCCGGGTGTCCTGTTATCGTCCTACGGTTATGCAAGGGCAATAGGTGAGAAAAACGTAAGTGAAGGGATCGCCTTTTGTAAAAAAGGGTTGATGAGAAAAGACCAGGCGCCGGAACATTATTTATATCTTGCCGAGCTTTATTTAATGAGTCGGCGGAAAAGGGAAGCCTACAAAACGATTGAAACGGGCCTGAAAATGTTTAAAAATCATTCGAGACTGTCGGAAACACTCAGGGAATTTGGCGTCAGAAAAAAACCGATAGTCTCTTTATTGGACCGATCTCATCCGGTAAATAAGGTAATCGGAAAAATTGTTCGGGAACCCGTCGGAAAAAGAAAATAAAAAACTCCTATTGCATGAGGGGAGGTTTTTCGGGTAAATTACAAGATGTTTTAGCGAAATTTTGGGGCTGTAGCTCAGTTGGGAGAGCGTCTGGTTCGCAATCAGAAGGCCGGCGGTTCGATCCCGCCCAGCTCCATTAATAGTCGGGGGCCTTCGTGTACTCCACTCAATGCCCCCGAACCCCGGCGTTCAGCACTGGCAAAGCCAGATGCTTCACTTCCTCGCTTGCGGGGCGAAGCGTTTCTCTTTACCCAGCATACCTAATCTTTTGGTTTTTAATATTTCTCTAATAAGCTTGTTTCGCGATATGGTTCAGCAATGTCGCTGATTGCTTCTCTTTTTTCTCTTCTCCAGTCTTTAACTCTCAAGAATTTACCGAAGCCATCCACCTAATAAATAATGGAATGGCTGGAGGATTGGCAGCAAGCTTTCATGTTTTTTACAACAAGAAAGTTTTTAAGGCAGGAGAGGTTTGTGGCAAAATTTGAAGGGGAAGTGGAGAAAATCAGCTGGTCGGGTCGTATTCTGGCAGTTCAGCCCAGAATCTGCCTCATGCGCTCTTTTGATCAACGGGCTCATAGCTATAAGGGCTATGTTCTCCGGATCGAGGGGACCTGTGGAGCTAAAACAGGAGAGTTTCTGATTGCTGTTGGAAAGGAGGCTCACCAGAAGCATTAGTTTTTAAAAGGGATGACGTTATCAGGGGAGTCATCTCCAGTCCTTGACCCTAGACATGAAACGGCAGAATTCTATAAAACAAGCCGGATCAAAATAATTAACAAAGCGGGAAATGAGATATCTCAGCCTCCACCCTTTTGTGGAATTTCACCTTCTTTGGAAATTTACCGTCAAAGGGGACATCGGCGTTTAGATGCCAGAACCTTCGAATCTAAGTGTGCAACCTGTACCCAGGAACAGCGATAGAAAGTTGTCATTGCGAGCGAAGCGAAGCAATCTCGCCATCGTGAACCGAGATCGCCACGCACCCTGCGGGCGCTCGCGATGACAGGCAAAACAAGGAGTTACAAATCCTATCGCTGTTCTTGGGGTCAACCTTGGTGCGTTGCCCAAGACCAGCGATAGACTTCGCACCCACTTATTAATCATGTCATTGCGAGCACCGAAGGGTGCGTGGCAATCTTATCGTAAAGTCTTGAGATTGCTTCACTTTGTTCGCAATGACAGCTTTCTAACTCTGTTCTTGG
>JACOTA010000015.1 GCA_016178585.1 Nitrospirota bacterium | reverse complement strand
GTTAAATTTGATCTTGGGAATGCCTGCTGGGAAAGCCTTTGTCTTTATTCCGATGGACACCTCTATCCCTCCGCTTCGTTTGCCAACACTTCAAAGTTGGATCTGGGGAATGTATTTGAGAGGTCGATGAAGGACCTTCTGGAGAATAGTGTAGTGGCTAAACAGTTCCGCCAGGCCACGGTAGCCCATAAAAAAGGGCTGCAGGCAGACCCCTTCCGTTTTATAACCGGGGGAGGGGACATCGAGCATAGTTATTTCTATACGAAAAGTCTGACCGGCAAAGGAGATATTGAATGAGAGGACCCTTACTATGATCTTTATATCAACCTGATTAAAGAGACCATGGTCGATCTGGCAGAAAGCCGGAAAAATCAATTCAATTTAAAATCGGGATTTCAAGCTCCAATCATTTACCATGCCATGGGAGAGGGGGCCATCTCCTGCGGAAGCGATGGGTCAGGAATCGAGGTTGAAAAAGAGGTGGCGCTTCTTCATTCGAATTGTGTCCTGTCGTTTAATGTTGAAAAGACCCGGTACCTGGTACAGGCATTTTATGGAAAAGCGGCAGAGGTGCCCCAAAAAGAGCTCTGTTGTCCGGTGAATTTTAATACTGAAGAGATCAGCCATATTCCGCAGGAGGTGATCGACCGGTTTTATGGGTGCGGCTCTCCCATTTCTCAAGCACAGGTAAAAGCGGGAGAGACCGTGGTGGACCTTGGTTCGGGAGGGGGCATTGATTGTTTTATCGCGGCCAAAAAGACCGGTCCAACCGGAAAGGTTATTGGCGTGGACATGACGCCATCGATGCTGGAGGTGGCCGACCGAAACAAAATTCCGGTTGCTCAGAACCTTGAATTCGACGTAGTCGAATTTCGCAAGGGATACCTGGAAGCCATTCCGGTCGAGGATCGCACGGTTGACCTGATCACCTCCAATTGCGTGATTAACCTCTCGGCCGATAAAAAGAAGGTCTTTGCGGAAATGTGGCGGGTCTTAAAAGATCATGGACGAGCGGTGATTTCAGATATTATCGCTGAAGATCCTGTTTCGGCCAAACTGGCCTTGAATCCCCAGCTCTGGGGTGAGTGTATTTCAGGGGCACTCACCCAGGAAGAGTTTCTGGCCTATCTGGAAGAGGCCGGTTTTTACGGTCTGGAAATCATTAAGAAAGCCTTCTGGAAAGAGGTGGAAGGCTATCCTTTTTATTCCCTCACCGTGAGAGGATTTAAATTTGAGAAAAAGGAAGGGTGCAATTTCATCGGCCAGACGGCCATTTATCTGGGTCCCTTCAAGGGGATTATGGATGAGGAAGGCCATTATTTTCCCCGGAACAAAAGGGTGGAGATCTGCACCGATACCGCATCAAAATTAAAGGGAGAGCCATACAAAACTCTCTTTACGGTGAATGAGCCGGGAACGGTTCGGTCTGAAATTTCAAATTCAGAGAGTTGTTGTCCTCCGGCAGGCGAAGCGGAGACATCCTGTTGTTAAAGATTAAACGGAGGGAAAATGAGTGGCTTCGAATGGATTGTCCCGATTCTGCCGCTCAAACCGCATTGTTCGTTGCCTATGCACGGGCCCACTCCTGACATTGCGTTCAACACGGACTCGCGAAAAGCGCCGCCTCGCTTGCTTTCTGCGAGCCTGTTAATTTAGACTTGGACTTGCGGAAGAGATGGAGGTGAGAATGAAACGCCATGCGAACCCCTCGAAAGAACTTCAGATTATTCCAGGTGTTGGCCCGAGTCTCGCTCGGGACTTCGTGGAACTTGGTTACTCACAGATAAAAGAGCTTAAAGGCGAAGACCCGGAAAAGATGTATCGTGATCTTTGTCAGCTACGCGGTATGCATATAGACCGCTGTGTTCTTTATGTTTTCCGGTGTGCTGTGTATTATGCGAGCAATACCATTCATGATCCCGAGTTGCTGAAATGGTGGAACTGGAAAGATGGGACCATCCCTAAAAAAACCGACCCTACGCGCATGCGGACGCGTTGGTGAAGGCTGCGGTGAATCATGATCAGAAAGCTCAGAAATCTAGGTCGGCACTCGCAAGAGATGCTTGCCGCCGCCGGCATCAAGACGGAGGATCAGTTGCGGGCAATGGGTCCGGCGGCTGCTTTCGTTGCGGTGAAGCGCGTGGGGTGTGCCCCGAGCTTGAATCTTCTCTGGGCAATTGAAGGCGCATTGACAGACCGCGACTGGAAGGAAGTCGCGAAAAACGATCGTCTTCCCTTGCTCACTCAAGTGGAAGTACTGGAAAAGAAGCAACCATAGCTTTGGCCTTAGGGGCATGGTTAGAATCCGGACAAGATGATGATTAAAAGAAAAGGGAGAGATGATGACCCGGCTGGAACGGCTGCTGAGCGTTGGTCTGTTGCTTTCGGCCCGGAGAAGATTGCGTGCCGGGGATCTGGCCGAACAGTTTGAGGTCAGCCTCCGGACTGTTTATCGGGACATTCAGGCGCTTCAGGATGCCGGGTTTCCCGTGGTGGGAACGGCGGGTGACGGGTACCGTCTGCCGCCAACGACTCAACTCCGGCCATTGGCGTTCTCGCCGGATGAGGCCGAAGCTCTAACGACTGGAGCCAGGCTGTTAGATTCCCTGGTGGATTCATCCCTGAAAGACCGGCTTCGATCTGCTATCGCCAAGATCGAAGCGGTCTTAAGTTCCGAGGCGCTTGCCCGTGTGGCCGAGAGTCGAGATCGTGTGCTGATTAAATCGCCTGACCGGGTTACAGGACCTATGGGTCTGCTACTTGAAGCGGTCAATCGTCGGAAAGTCCTGGCAATTACGTATGATGGAATTGCACGGGGTAAAAAAACGAAGCGCGAAGTCGAGCCTCTTGGTCTGGTTCGATATGCGAATGTATGGCTGATCCCCGCCTATTGCCGGTTGCGGCAGGATCTTCGGGTCTTTCGGGCAGACCGGATTATCGAAGCCCGGCAAACGGAAGCTACATTCACACCGCGACCCGGTTTAACGCTTCAAGATTTTATCCGGCTCTGTGAGAAGGAAGCCTTCTCTTCGCCCTCAAAAAACTCCTGACAAGCTGTTGTCACCTTCTGAAGGGAGAATACCCTTATTCATTAACTTAAAACAAAAAAAGGGAGGGTATAAAGATGAAGGCACATACTGAGACTGTTACGATTGAGACCAGTCCCAAAAAGGTGTTTAACTTTTTAGAAAGGCCGGAAAATATGCCTAAATGGGCCGTCAAGTTTTGTCAGGGCATCCGGCGGGATGGACAAAAATGGATGATCCAGACCCCGTATGGTGAAATGTCGGTGCGGTATATGACTGACGCGGAAACGGGGGTCATTGATTTTTACACCTCCCCGGCTCCCGGAGTCGAGGGATACGTGGCATCACGGGTCATTTCAAATGGGCAAGGGGCTGAATATGTCTTCACCTTTTTTCAGAGCCCTGATCTTTCGGATGAGATTTTTGCCGGACAGGTGGAGGCGCTCAGACATGAGTTCGGTGTATTAAAAAACCTGATGGAGAAGAGTTAGGTAACAGATGAAAGTCACGTTAACCCACCGCATTTATTTCAACGCTGATTTTTTTAAGTTTCTGACAGAATTGAAGATGAATAATAACCGGGAGTGGTTTACGGCAAATAAAGCCCGTTACATCGCGGAGGTTCGCAACCCCTCTCTCGACTTTATCCGCGATTTTGCGCCCCATTTACAAAAGATCAGCCGCCATTATGTCGCGGATTCCCGTCCTGTGGGAGGTTCGCTTTTCCGCATCTACCGGGATGCCCGATTTTCGAAGGACAAAAGTCCTTATAAGACCATGGCCGGGATCCATTTCCGTCATGAAATGGCCAAAGACGCGCATGCCCCCGGTTTTTATCTCCACCTCGAACCGGGCAATAGTTTTGCGGGAGCCGGAATCTGGCATCCGGAGAGAGATACGCTTCAGAAAATCCGCGAAGCGATTGCGAACCGTCCCAAACAGTGGAAAGCGCTCCTTTCCGATAAAAGATTCAAGAAAACACATAAATTAGACGGCGAATCTCTTGTGCGGCCACCCGCCGGGTTTGATGCGGACCATCCACTTATAGAGGATCTAAAGCGAAAAGATTTTGTGTCGATCTCCGAACTCTCCGAAAAAGATGCCGGTTCTCCTGACTTTATTGACCGGTTTGCCAGGCTCTGCCAGACTTCCGCCCCGTTGACGAAATTTCTAACGGTATCGCTTGACCTACGTTGGTAAATGGATGTCCCCCAATTCCCGATTTGGATTTTTTACCTACCATTGTCTCTGAGTATATCCTTCTAATACTCCACCCCACTCTATCCTTGGAATTATTTACGGGCAAATGAGTCAAAACACGATTTTGACCCCTTATTGCAATTGCTCCTGCTATTAATTATACTATGCTTTATTAAAGAAGATTCAATATCTTTGATGAGCTAATAAAAAAAGAAGGGAAGGTAATCATGAGTACCCTGACAGATTTTTTACGTCAGCAAAAAAAGGTCTATGATCCAGAATTATTGGATGGTATGAAAAAGGAATACTTGGCTGCCCTTGATGCCTTATTTCAAAAAATTAAGACCTGGCTTGCAGAAGCAAAAAAGGAAAAACTGATCGATTATAAGGAGGGAGAGAAACAAATAATGGAAGAAACTCTCGGCACTTACAAAGTTCCTTTCCTAACTTTAGTCTTTAATAATAAAAAAGTAGAGATCAAACCAATGGGCTCCTTAATTATTGGAGCTAATGGCAGGGCGGATATGGTATCTCCCAACGGAACATATATGTTCTTGTATTTCACCAATGAGAAAAAATGGGTTCATGGGTTTGGAATGAAACCCGCTGATTTTCCGGAGCTTTCAAAAGATGTCTTTGAAGACCTCCTTAAACGTTCGTTAGCGTGAACGAAGATTCCATAAGGTTTAAAGAGGTTCTCCTAACCTATCATGTCCTCAATGATAGCCGGCAAATTCTATTAATCTTCCTCAAAAATAAATATTCACTTAAAGGCATTGCATATCAAAAAGCTGTTGTTCTTTCTGACATAAATAAAGAAGAAAAAACAGAAGAAGCAAAAAAATTGCTTGAAAATGCCGAAACAGAGCTTATCGATCAGACCATCGTATCTCTTGTTTCAGAATTTGAAAACATCATTTTTAATCATCCGAAATCTCTTCTTAGAGAAGAGTCCGGTGGCCGCCCCAGAGGAATTGAGAAAGCAATTCTACATTTTGAATCGGCCGTTCCCGAGAAAATCTTTGAACATACTTCGCGACTTTGTGAATACCGTAATTGGGTTGCCCATGGTAAACGATGGGAAAAGCCCAACTTTCCTCAACCTAACCCGCCAACAGCATACCAGGTGCTCTGTGATTTCTTAACCAAAGCGGAATTCGGCTCCTTCAATTAGGAGACCATAAAAAACCGAAGAAGGTAAATTGCCATTATCGATTAACAAATTGAGGCTAAATCAGGAGAATAATAATTTTCAGTTTATTTTTGAAGGAATATTTAGAATTAATTCGTTTCCGTAAGTTTATGTATGTGTATGAAGTCAAGAACTGACCCTCCCAGTCTCAGGGGATGTAATTATCAATTGTTATCAATTGATAATCAACAATAGATCTGACCCCATGATTAAAGCGAAAAGATTTTGTATCGATCGCCGAACTCTCCGAAAAAGATGCCGGTTCTCCTGACTTTATTGACCGGTTTGCCAGGCTCTGCCAAACTTCCGCCCCGTTGACGAAATTTCTAACGGCGACCCTTGATCTGCGTTGGTAGGATGGATAAGCGTCAACCGTTGTTAAACAGATAGCCAAGAGCGAGATGTTTAAGGAAAATAAAAGTTCAAATCGGAAAGCCCCTATCAGACACATTGAATAGCTTTTTTGAAAAACAGGCTTGACTTTAGTTAGACGGTCGTCTATAACATATCAACATGGGACGGACAAGCGACGCAAAAGAGCGCCTTCTTAAAAGCGCGATAGATCTGATCTACAGCCGGAGTTACGCGGGTGTGAGCGTGCAGGATATTTGCGAACATGCGGATGTTAAAAAGGGGAGTTTTCACTATTTCTTCAAGACAAAACGGGATCTGGCGCTGGCGGCCCTGGAACAGCAATGGGACCTGCTCAACAAAACGGTTTTGGAACGAGCCTTTTCTCAGACATATCCTCCTCTCGAGCGCATTCAACGCTATTTTAAACTCGCTTACCAATATCAGCGGTTGGTCAAAGATAGTGGCGGCCAAATGTATGGTTGTCATTTTGGTAATTTGGCGATCGAATTGAGCACTCAGGATGGAGCGATCCGCGAAAAAATCGCCCAGATCTTTGAGAAGATTGCCTATTACATTGAAAAAGCGCTGCGTGACGCCGTCGCCATGGGAGAGCTGGATGAAATCGATACAAAATTGAGCGCGTATGCGATTCTTGGGTACTTTGAGGGGATTATTTTATTGGCAAAGTCTCAAAATAACCCTGAGTTGATCAAGCGTCTCAGCCAATCCGCTGTCATGCCAAGTGTCTTGAAAAACAGCCGGCTGAGGCCGAAAAAGAGATAGACAATTTTTTTAGTATAGGAGTAGACAGGTATCCAACTAATAACCAACTCATAAGGAGAAAATCTCATGCCACAATTTCACAATACCATCAATATTAATGCGTCGCCGGACAAGGCCTGGACAGTAGTAGGGAATTTAGCTGCCGTAAACCGGTGGGTTCCTATGCTATCCGATGCCAAGGTTGAAGGCACGCAACGGGTTTGCACCCTGGCCGATGGAAGCGGTCATATGCGTGAGAGCATCAGGGACTATTCCAACGAAAAGCGTTCTTATGCTTACACGATTATCGAGGGACCCCTTCCGGCGAAAAACTACCGTGGCAGTTTTGCCGTCATGCCCCACGGCAAGGGTTCGGTGGTTGTGTGGGAGACTGATTTTGATCTTCTCGATCCTGCTCAGGAGGACGAAGTGACTCGGTTGTTTGAGGGAATTTACGCTCAGTGCCTCGATTCTTTAAAACAGCTCATAGAAAAATCCTGAGAACAGGTAAACGTGTATCATAGGAGACAGCCGATGAAAAAACATGCGAAACTCCGACTATCTTCAACCTCAAAACTAGGTTTTAATACTTGCCATCTAGGGGCAAGGCCGGTGAACGACGACGGCTATTTTGAGCAGATGACGAAGGTGATCTTCCGCTCCGGTCTGAACTGGGACGTCATCGAGAAAAAATGGCCCGACTTTCAGAAAGCCTTCGGTGAATTTTCCGTGGAAAAAGTCGCTCAATTTAACGAATCCGATCTCGACCGCTTAATGAAAAACCAGGGGATCGTCCGAAATTACCGGAAAGTGTCCGCAACCCTCGAAAATGCGCGGGAACTCCTGGTGATACGCAGGGAACACGGATCATTTGTGAAGTATTTAAAAGAAACAAGCAGGGACGGTGAAGAGGCGCTTTGCCGCGAATTGACCAAACGTTTTTCTTTTCTTGGCGGATCAACGGTTGTCTTTTTCCTTCGGGCTGTTGGAGAGGAAATGCCAGAAACGATTCGGAAGCGGGAAGACTCCCGAATGGATTCAAAATAAAAGTTATCCAACCTTTGTAGAAAGCTTTTCAATCTCCAAGAGCTTTGCCTTTGCTGACAATCCGCCCGCATATCCCTTAAGAGTTCCGTTCGATCCGATGACGCGATGACAGGGGACGATGATTGAAATCGGATTTCTGCCGATAGCAGTGCCGATAGCCCTTAATGCGTTTTTATTGTTTAATCGTTGGGCCTGCTCTTTATAAGTGATGGTCTGCCCATAAGGAATTTGTTTTAAAGAGTTCCATGCCGATTTCTGAAAATCTGTCCCTTCAAGACGGAAAGGTATCTGGAACTGAGTCAACGTGCCTTGAAAATAATCGGTGAGCTGAGAAATAGCCTCCTCGATCACTTTTGAAGACCCTTGATTAAAATGATCGAATCTTAATTGTTTTAACACTCTCTCGTTATTCTGCGCAAAGGTGAGAGCGAGCAGATGAGTGTCGTTCGAATAAAGGAACAAATGACCAACGGGGCTTCCCCATTTTTCATAAAACAGATTCTCTTTCATTATTTTTTCCTTTACTTGTAAAAATCTTCGCAATGATTTTTAAAATGCCGGGCAGATGGGGCGGCAGTAAATCCCTGTTGTTTTAACTCCATAATAGACTCTGCCGTCATAGCGCGAGTCTTTCGTCTTAAGCGCTTTATATAAATTCTTTTCCAGGGCCTCGTCCATAACGAGTTCCAGTTTACAGGGTCTCTTCTCTTCCCCAGGAACAGAGATAGGATTTGTAACTCCTTGTTTTGCCTGTCATCGCGAGCGCCCGCAGGGTGCGTGGCGATCTCGGTTCACGATGGCGAGATTGCTTCGCTTCGCTCGCAATGACAACTTTCTATCGCTGTTCTAGGGAGAAGAGCTGAACTTGCCTTTTTAAATTAAAAAAGGCATGATTATCATAAATGACTATGACCGATATTGGGATACAAGGGTTTCAAGGTAATGAAAAGAGGATTTTTGGAAAAAAAGGAGGTCTCTCCTTCTAGAAATTTCCCTTTAAGGGTCGAGGTTCTTCGACCACTCGCCATCTTTATCAATGGGAACCCCCTCCCCCCAAAGGCCTGGGACCGGCAAAAAACCCGCTCTCTTTTCAAAGTTCTCCTCACGGCGCCGGGTCGTGTCTTCTCATCGGAAGAGATTATCGACCTCATCTGGAACAATTTAGAGCCTGAAGAGGCTGAAAAATCTCTCCGCTCTTCAATTTCCAAACTTCGAAAGGTTTTGGAACCTGACCTTCGTCAGGGAAGGCTTTCCAGCTATATTTTAACCGAGAGAACGGGATATGCCTTTAACGCTTCTCCACAGGTCCGCCTGGATACCGATGATGTCACCTCATTTTACCGTCAGGGTCAGGAGGTTAGAAAACAGGACCTTTGGGAACAGGCCATCGATTATTATGGAAAAGCGCTTTCTTGTTTTCGGGGGGATTTTCTTGCAGATGAGCCGGACACAGACTGGATCGTCCCCCTTCGGGAACATTGGAAAAAAGTCCGCCAGGACCTTCTGGTTGCCAAAGCGGAAAGTCATCTCTTTTTAAATCAATACCCTTCGGCGATTGAATCCTGCAGGGAAATTCTCGCTTCTGATCCCTGCCATGAAGAAGCCTACCGGAAGATGATGTTGTGCCACTATCTAAGTGGTCATTTTAATGAAGTGGAGATTTTTTTCAGAAAATGCGTTGAAGTTTTGAAAAAGGAGTTAGGGGTTTCCCCCTCCGAAGAAACCATTCATTTGCATGAACAGATTCTTCGAAGACGGGTTTCGGGTATTGACAAAACCCCGCGATCTTCCATTACAGTTAAAAAAAAGAGCAGAGTGCCTTACTCCCTGGGGAGGCTTTCATTTGTGGGGAGGGAGACAGAAGTGGAACTGCTTGTTTCCCACCTCAACGGGGCCCTTCATCAGAAAGGGAGCATTGTGGCGATTGGCGGGGAACCGGGGATCGGAAAAACCCGGCTTTGTGAAGAGATACTGGTCTATGCACGAGGACGATCTTTTCTTACGGCTGTGGGGAGATGTTATGCTCCTCCTCTCAGACTGTCGTATGAACCGTTTACTGAAATCTTTCGGCAGATTCTTAAAGGACCCGGAAGGGAGATCCTTTTCTCCCAACAACCTTTCTGGCTAACCTGCGCGGGCAAGATTATTCCGGAACTGATTCCAGGTCATCATGTTCCGATCCTTCCTCCTCTTCCGGTGGAACAAGAGAAGCACCGTTTTTTTGAAGCGTTGACCCGGCTTTTAATTGCCGTATCTGCTCAAACGCCTCTGGTCTTGTTACTGGACGATTTGCACTGGGTCGACGACGAAACGTTGGAAGTTTTGACCTATCTGGTTCGGCAGATCTCCAGAGAAAAACTCTTGATTTTAGCGACCTATCGGGCTGAAGAGATTTCCTCAAATCCTCTTTTTTTAAATTTTTTGACCTCGATTCAAAGGTTCTCTTCCCGCGCTATCCTTCTTTCGCATCTTTCAAACGAGGCCATGGCCGATCTTTTTATGAAAATGAAATCCAGAGATCAATCCTTGCGCGAGATGGAACGAATGGCTCAATGGATCTATGAGGGGACGCAAGGGAACCCCCTCTTTGTCGTGGAGTTTCTTCAGGCCCTCCTGGAAAAAGGAATTTTAAAGGTCAATGCCAGAGGAAAATGGATCTCCCCGGAAGCCAATCAGATGGAGAGGATAGAGTGGAAACTTCCCAATGGAATACGACAAATCATCCTTTCCCGGTTGGACCGGATCGAACCGGATCAAAGAAAAACCCTGGGACTCCTTTCCACCCTGAGCCGTTTGTTCACGCAGGATTTCTTGAAAAAATTGCTTCTGCCCGAAAAGATGGAAAGCGTGATGGTTCTTGAGGAGTTGATCCGCTTTGGTTTTATCCAGGAAGATCCTCATCTAAAGGGGACCTACCGTTTTGTCCATGAGAATATCCGCCAGACCATCTCTGACTCTTTAACGTTCAGTCACAAAAAAGCCTTTCACCTCCGGGTGGCCCAGACGCTTGAATCAGGAGCTTCCGGAGATGGGATCGATCAGGAGCTGGCCCATCATTATTTAACGGCTGAAGTGTGGTATAAGGCCTTTCATTACCTGAAAGAGGCGGCCAGGGCTTCTCTTCGTTCCTTTGCTTACAGGACGGCGCTTATCTTTATTCAACAGGCCGAAGAACTGTTCATTCTCCATGGTTCCACCTTTGCCGATGACGAAGAGAGATACCGGCAGAACCTTTCCTTATGCAAGATGAAGGAAAAGATCCTGGATGAACTTGGCCAGATTAAAAAACGGGAAAAGGTGGTCTCCGATATGATCCAGCTTGCCCGGCGGCTGGGAGATCCCATAGAAATTGGGGAGGCCTATCTGGCCCTGGCGAATATCCGCAATGCGACTCAGCAATGGGAGGAAGGGGTGGATCTGGTTGACCAGGCATTGGACCTTTTCAAAAAAGAGAAAAACAGGGAAAAAACAGCGATTGCGCTGAGGGAGCTCGGTTTTATTCACTGGCATTCCGGGCAATTGAACAAAGCGCTTCAGGCCAATCAAGAGGCCCTCACTATTCATGAAGAGATTGGAAATAGAAGGGGAGTGGCAGGAGATCTCCATAATTTAGGTCAGATTTATGCCAGCATAGGAAATTACGACAAAGGAATGGAATACTACCGTCAGGCGCGTCGTGAATTCCAAAAAATCGGAGATCGAAACGGCGAGGGACGGACGCTCAATATTCTTTCCAGGATCTGCAGATTGACCGGGAACCTTAGCGAGGCCATTGACAACACCCTTGAAGCCCTCGAAATGCACCGGCAAGAGAGCGACCGTCTCGGTGAAATTCATTATCTTCTCGACGTCTCATCGCTTTATCTGGCCTTGGGCAATACAGAGGAGGCGCTCAAGTTTTACCAGTCTGTGCTTAAGATTACAAAGGAGATGGGGGGAAGTACCTGCCGGGAAGGAGAGGCCCTCAAGGGAATGGGAATTATTTTTGAAAAAAGAGGAGATTTCGGCCAGGCCTCATCCTGTTTCAGCGAAGCGGCCGCCCTATTCTCCGACGGCGGGGATCTTTCTTCATGGGCCGAGATCTGCAAGCGGTTAGGGGACCTGATGATCAGAGGCGTTCAGGATGTTGACCGGGCGCTTCATTACTATGAAACCGTCCTCTCTTACTACCGGAAAGAGGCTCTTTTTGAGCCCCGGCGTTCACTCCTTTGTCAAATAGGTCAAACGCTCTGGATCGGGAAGAGATCGAAAGAAGCCATTCCTTATTACCGTGAAGCGCTTGGTTTGGCCAGGGAGAAAAAGGACCATGTGGCCGAAGGAGCTGTTCTGGCGGCCCTGGGGGTCATTTACCGCGAGACAGGACGGATGGAAGAGTCACTTGAGACCAGTTTGGGGGCATTGAAAATCGCGCAATCCTTTCAGGATCAGGAAGCGGAAGGAAATATTTACTCCAGTCTCTGCGAAACCTTCCTGGCGTTTGGAAGGTATCAAGAGGCTGAAAATTCCGATGAAGGGAAGATGTATTGTGAGTATGAAGCGCCCAATATCGAACTGATCTATGAACATGCCCGGATGGCGAAAATCCCCGCTGATACTGTCCGGATGGTGGCAGAAATGCTTCCAGCCATGTTCCAGTAAAAAAATAAAATTAATCTCATACCCATGTCGGGGGTCTGTAATAGGGTTTGATTTCCCGATGGTTTTTGGGCTATATTCCTACAATTAGTTTTTGGGGTACCGATGTTGCATCACTCACTCACAACACCTTACTTAAGATCTCCTCAGTTCTTCTCTTTTTTCATCTTTTTATCGCTGGCAACGATTCTATTTATGGTCTTTAGACCCCCTGGTTCCAATGGTTTATTGGGGGCTTCCCGACGTTTTTTATTTCTTGATGAAAGGGGGTGATTGCTATGAAACGGTTAAAGCCATTTACACGGCTCTTTTTCCTGATCTTTGCCATTGGACTTCTGGCAGGGTGCGGGGGAGGCGGCGGGTCGGCGGCTCCCGTGGCCAACCCGGCCGCAGGGTCTGCCTGGGATCAAATGGCCTGGGATCAGGGGACCTGGGGATGAAATTAAACTTCTGACCCCAAAATCCATCTATTATGAAATACAAAAATGGATCATAAAAAAAAGGAATGAATCATGAAAAAACTTTTCAAAAGACGTTTTACCCTGCTTGAAGTCGTGATGTTATTAGCCATGGTGATTGTGGGAGCGGGGATCTATGCCTGGGCCGCGACCACGGTGCCTAATATTTTCACATCGGGGACCACCGCCAAATCGAGCGAGGTCAACGCCAATTTCAGCGCCCTGGCCACAGCGATAGACGCGATCAAGACCGCCTGTCCCGGTAACAGCGCCAATGACGTGATGGTCAAAGTGGGGCCGTTGTGCGTGGACAAATACGAGGCGAGCATTTGGTCCGCTCCGGATGGCTCCGGCACTGCCTATGGAGAACCAACCTTTGGGCTAACCATATTGCCCGGCACTTTTCCGGCAAACGGCAACTGGACCACGCCACTATATGCTGTTTCAAAACCGGGGGTTTTACCTTCATCCAGTGTCACCTGGTTTCAGGCCCAGCAGGCTTGCGCGCTATCGGGAAAAAGGCTTTTGACCAATGCCGAGTGGCAGATGGCGGCGGCCGGCACCCCCGACCCGGGGACGGATAACGGCACCACCGACTGTAACGTGTCCAGCGGGAATCCAGTCAATACCGGCTCCCGGAGCAATTGTGTCTCCAAATGGATGGTCAACGACATGGTGGGGAATGTCTGGGAATGGGTGGCCGACTGGATGCAGGGGAATGGCACAGCCGGGAATAACTGGGCCCCTACAAATACGTTCTCCATGAGCGCCGGTACGGATTATGGGACTGACATGATGTTTGGCACCAATCCTGCTGCGGGTCAAGGTATCGGCAGTGCCAACTTCCCTGCGGCCCTGCTCCGCGGCGGGAACTGGTACGGCGGCACTTTTGCCGGAGTGTTTGCCCTGCGCGCGTTCGACGGGCCGCCGAGCTCGGGCGACTTCGGGTTCCGTTGCGCCCGGTAGTTTTGGGATTTGACATTTGAGGATTGGCGGCCGTGGCCGTGCGCCGCAGTATGGCGCCTGGCCACGCTCCCCGAAAATAGGGACAACACTATTTTCTCCCAAGCTGATTTTTCCTGGAAATGCACAGGAAGCTTCCTCATTCATGGGGAAAATAGATAACACTGCACCTCCATCAAAAAGAAACCACCCATAAATCCCCTCATCGACGAAGTCCTTGACATCCATCACAATATAATCTAATATTTAGATGTTAATTGGAGGAAATATGACGAAGCAATGGTTAAAGCTCAAACAGGCGAGCGCTGTTCTGCAAATCGAGCCGAAAGAGTTACAAAATCTAGTCCAATTTGGAGTTGTTATGCCCAGGCAACGGGAGGGAACGTATTTCTTCGACAGAGACGCTCTCCTTGCGGCAAAAATCGCTTTTTCTCTGAAAGAATACCTGGGAACTCGCACGAGTATTCTTTCCAGGTTCATGGCGGTATTCCTCTCGTCTGAAAAGGAACTCAAATCGAAGAATCCAAAGTATATTTTCTTCGAGTGCCGTCCCTCAGCGGGAGAAGACCCAATCAAACTAGGAGTGCCATTCCGAGCTCTAGGAAAACAGATAGAAGAGCGAATGAACTGGGTGGGTCTCTACAAGGACCTTCCTCGAGGACGCAAGCGCCAGGGCTGGAAGAAGGAGTTTGTGGAATCTCTGACGGAGGCGGCAAAAGACATGGGCAAAATCTCTGAAGAAGAAATTTTGCGAGCAGTTCGCTCCTATCGAAAAGAGAGGAGTGCTCCGGAGATCGCCATTGCCACAGGGAACTAAAAAACGGAAACGGCGTATTGTCGTAGATACAAACGTGCTCGTAGCGGGCATCTCAGGCTTCAGAGAGCAATACATACCTGACAAGAATCCCAGCGCGGATTTACTCCATAAATGGGCCGAAACGGATAATTTCGTCTGGCCAAAAGATTTTCCGCAAGAGTTTCTCAAGGCCAAAGTCGTGTCGCCTTCCAAGTTCTTCGCCTGATCAAAAAAAACTTTAAATTCACCTGTTTTAAACAAAGGTTTCCACCGCAACAATTTCGCAACATCCCTCTGCTAGAGTTCTACCCGTGAAAGGGAATAGACCCAATATTATAAATTTATTAATCAACCAAAAGGAGGTTAACATGCCAAAGTTTGTTATTGAACGTGAAATTCCGGGGGCCGGCAAATTGTCGGCTCAAGAACTCAAAGCCATTTCGCAGAAATCCTGCGGCGTGCTGAGCAAGATGGGACCGCAGATTTCATGGCTCCAAAGTTACGTGACTGGGGATAAGATCTATTGCGTCTACATCGCGCCGAACGAAAAAATGGTTCGAGAACATGCCCAGCAAGGAGGTTTCCCTGCAAACCGGGTCTCCCAAGTCGCTTCGGTCATCGATCCAACGACTGCCGAGTAACCGTCGACAAAGCCGCGGCGGGGCGTTGAGGAGCCGTAGCCTGCCCGCCGCGGCGGGCAGGCACTCCTCTATTAAACCTCACTCAGAGAAGGAGAAAGAAGCGATGAAATATTTTCAACGAATGATTCTGGTTGTTTTATTCTTGATGGGAGTTACCTCCCTCTCGATAGCCATGGAAAAGGGGAAGAGCCCGGTCAAAGGGATGAGCAAGGAGGCGTTAGTAAAGCTTGCCTTGAGCGCGGCCCCTGCAAACATCGCAAAGGATTCATCCGTCATGGTTCCCGGCGAAGAGGGAAAAATGGTTGAAGCCAAAAAGGGGAGCAACGGGTTCACCTGTTTCCCCGATGTGGACGGCCAGGAGGTTCCCGACCCGGTCTGTGCCGATCAGGCAGCCTCTCAATGGATCAATGACCTCATGAGCGGCGCACCGAAACCGACCAATACAGCGCCTGGTTTCTCTTACATGGCGAAAGGGGGATGGCATTTTGAAAAAGAGGGTAAGATTTTGATGAAGGAAGAACCGGGCGCCCAAAGAGTCAGTGAGCCACCCCATTGGATGATTTTTTGGCCGGTCGATTCAAAAGCGAGCGGGATTCCTTCTCTCCCCTCAAAATTTGGCACCTATGTCATGTTTGAAGGGACCCCCTATGCCCATTTGATGATTTATCAAAGTCCTAAAACGCTCAAATAAATTGCAAGATCAATATGGAGGGAGAATAAAGACTCCCTCCATATCGGCACGGATATAGCGAAGCCGCCACTTTTGGCCGCTTTGATGCCATCTTGGGTTATCATGTTCCGTCTTTTACAGTTTTTTATGCGATCCGTCGCAGAAAGATCCATTGGCTGAATGTTTGCACCCGCACCAGGCGACCGTTTTCTTTTCAGTGATTTTGACCTCCAACGGGCTGAATTTCGAACCTTTGTGTCCCCCGTCGCAAAAAGGCTGATTTTTGGACTTGCCGCAACGGCACCAATAG
Source organism: Nitrospirota bacterium (assembly GCA_016178585.1). Lineage (NCBI taxonomy): Bacteria > Pseudomonadati > Nitrospirota > Nitrospirota bacterium. Next base: position 27,494 of record JACOTA010000015.1, on the reverse strand, counting down.
TAGGTTCCAGGCTCCATCTCTTTGACGTACGGACTTTTCTGCGCGATAATCGGTTCTTTCATCTGTTTCCTCCTCTGTTGTTTTTAGGAACCTTATGTCGAGCTCGACATAAGGTTCCTAAGATAGGGACAGACTTTCTTCACGACAATTTATTTGTCTGCTGTAAAAAAGTCAAAAGGGGTCTTTTATTGCTTATCAAGCAATTTAGACGGGATGCTTTTAACGCTCTTTCATCTTCTTAAAATATTCAGAGCCCTTCAGGTAGTCCTCATATTCAATCGGCGCTGTGACTCCGAACTCGGCAAGGCGATCAAGAGTCTCGCTCATCGACAGATTGAGTTTTTCAGAAAGCGTTCCCAGAGAGATCTTTCCATCTTTATAAAGCTTCACCATTAAATAATCCCAGCCGCAATCCATTAATTCCTTTGCGACAGTAGATTTGTCCTCTTTCCTCAGCTTGGAGAGTTCTTTAATTCTTTCAAGTTCGTTTTCCTTTAATCTGATGCTCAAGACACTCATGGTTTTTCTCCTTTGATTCGACTGATAACGCTTTCAATAATCCGATGATTATACCTTCCATAGGTGGCAAGTCTTTCCACCTTCACAAGCGCCATTTCTCGATCTGAGATGATGCCGCTCTCGAATATATCAAGCAGGAAGTGAATGGCGGTCAAAAATGGAATGTTGAAAACTTTGCATGCTTTTATCGTGGGGCCGTCATCAGTTGCGAGCGGGATCTTCCTGTTTTTGGCCAACCATAAAGCAGATGCCTCCCCGGCATTGATATTAAGATCTTTCATGATCAGGTGCATTTCTTTCTTGGAAACTTTTTTCTCCACCTTTATGTGATTGGAAGCGATTAAGGCGCTAATGATTTTTGCATCATAAGTATCTTTTATAGTACATTCTTTTTGAACGATATCCGTAATGATTATTTCGATATCCTGAAGCGTTTCCTTTAAGAGGTCAATCTTGGCCAAAAGAATAAGAGTTGAGGAATCGAAACTAATCATGTTTACATTCTACTACAACTGTAATCAAACGTCAAATTATTTTCAGGTGGAAAGTTATGTCACCAGACTATCCCCAGGGCCAAAATGATATTAATAAACATTAGTAATATCAAATGGTTATGTCATTATTTTATTCCTAAGAGGGGTCTTGTGTTATTGTGAAATTTATATTGGTTTTTCAGGATGTGGGAGGAGAAGCAAAAGAGCAATATGAAAGGACTAAGAAATTGTTATTGGGAGTCATGACCATTCGAGAAGAACGGGTTGATGTATAGGTTGGAGAATGAAATGATATCAGTATTTCCCGGTTTTTTTGAGCGCGGCCTCGATTGTCACAAGCGGCAGTAGCAGAGATAACGGGGAGTCCAGCAGTGGCACAGCGCCATAGATGGCATACCATCCTGCGACCCTTTCATTCTTGGCGTCGATGACAAGCACGACGCCGCCAACCTCCGCCGAGGCCAATAGGCAGCGTCTGCCAGCCGCGAGCAGAAGTTGTCCGCCGATTCCCTGCCCCTGCAATCTGCGGTCCACAGCCAGGCGCGTCAAGCGAAAGCCCGGCACGTCATGGCGTGCCAGCCCGCGCCGTATAATTTCCGGCGTCCGGGCGTAGTCAATCGAGGCGGGACTCAGGCTGTAGAAGCCGAGAATGGTCTTGTTGTCAGCATCGTCAATCGCAAGGAATGTTTTCGCTCCGCCCAGCTCGTGGCTCTTGCGGGCGTAACGGCGCAAAAATTCATTCAGCGCTTCTTCGCCGCAGTCGAAAGCTTCCCGATCATGTTTCTTGTGGATCGGCTCTTCGTGCCAGGCCGTCACGATTATGACCGTTTTGGCAACGACCGAGCGGCTTTCAGTAGTTTTGTGTTCGGAGCAGGCGGATTCTCCAGCAGATTCAGAACCTGCAAACTATCCCTCTCGGAGAGTTGCAGATGATCTGCCTCCTTGATGACCGCCTTGGCGGCAAGCAAGGCGTGACGAATGACAAAATCCGTCAAGTCGGTGTGATTCAGCGCCACCGCACGCAAGAGCAGCGCTTTTTCCTCGGCCCGAATCCGCAATGACATCCGGCTGTTGTCTTCAACCGCTATTCTCGGCATGGCAGTGACTCCCCCATTATTTTGTACATATTCAAATAGTACATCAAAAACAGACAGGAGTCAACTTTTGTGTGTACAAGACCAGCGATAGACTTCGCACCCACTTATTAATCATGTCATTGCGAGCACCGAAGGGTGCGTGGCAATCTTATCGTAAAGTCTTGAGATTGCTTCACTTTGTTCGCAATGACAGCTTTCTAACTCTGTTCTTGGGTGTATTGATTGTGTGCATGATCGATAGAGCCTCAGCGTCAAACTCATTGGCAAATCCGCAAATCCCAAATCCGGGAAAATCCTTAGCTATATAAGATAAGGCAAAGACGCTTCGCCGGACTAATGGTTGGTCTCCTTAATCGGTTTGAGTTCTTTTTTTCCCATTTCTGAATAAATCATGAATTTGAATGGATTGACTAGATGGTTTTTGTCGCGCAAACGCTCCAGCGCGCTTAAATAGATTTCTTTTATCTTCGCATTTTCGGGATATCGCAAAGTGCCGAGCCTTGAAATGCGGGCGGCCAGGATCGTGTCGCCGCGGTTCATGAGATTTTCTCCCGCCATGATAAAAGCCGAGGCGGTTTGACCTCCGACAAGATCAACGGCTAAAGCCATTTCATCCAGAGTCACGGGATCGATCCCTTCGCCATCGGCGCTCCAGTATCCCACGTTTTCCCTTGCGACTCTTTGAATGAGACCCTCACGCATCACCAGGAATGAAAGGACAGCATGGGGCTCTCTCTTCAAAACTTCAGGGAGTTTCAGATTACGAAGAATTTCAGCCGCGGTAAGACCTTGCGACGTCATCTCCTTGGTCTTTTTGATCGTTTCTTCAATGGCTTTCTCAAGGCCTGGGAGGGCGTTCCTGTTGAAATAGCGTGTGAGCGGGTCGTGCCCATGAATAAGATCCTTCGCGTCCAGTTCTCGCAAGACGCCGATTGTTTTTAATAAGTTCTCGGGCGAGCCTTCCGACGCCCAGGGAGCGCCGAAGTAGGGCATCAAGATATCACCGACTACCGCAATCTGATTCTGACCCTCATAAATAATCAACGCATCCGCGGTTTCACCTCCCGATACCGGAATCAGCCGCAGTTGCAAACCTCCAATGGAGATTTCTTCTGTTTTCCGAACAAGATGATCCGGTTTAAAAGCATAGGGCTCTTTTTTCGTATGTTTTCCAAAGATATATTTGAATGGAAGGGGCGCCTCATTGACCACCTGAAGTTCCTGCTCGAAGAGCGCACTTGCAATGACTTTGGTAGTGGGTTCCATGAATACTGAAATCCCGCCAACATGGTCCCAATGGGAATGCGTGATGATGATGGTATGAATCGGTTTTTGCGTGACACCCCTTAGAGCGGCCTTGGCTTTTTGCGCTGACGGAATTGTGGTTCCTGTGTCGACCAGAACGACACCCTCTGAGGTTTCCCAGGCAATCATGTTTGCAAAATCATAGCCCTGAATGACCCATAGTTTATTTGCAATTTCGATGACCTGGGGTTTTACGAATCGATAACCATCTTCTGAAGTGATACTGGCGTTGGATAAAAATGAAGTGACACGGTTATTGGATAACAGATGGGGGCCATCCAATGAAGAAAGGCCCGCAATCTTCAAGTGGGTTTTGGATTTTTCTTCATCGCCTAGAGTGGCATAAGCCCGTGCGAGGGCTGAATGAAGCCCTCTCGTTGCCTCAAATGGCAGTTCCTTTTGTCTCAACAAAACCGAGTTTAGATCGGTTATTGCGGCGCTCGCCCTGCCGAAAAGAAATCCAGGAAGCTCTGATTCAACGAGGCCTTTTAGATACAACGTTTCGACGGACCCGTCCTTTTCTGCCTCATCCAGTTTTTTGAGGGCGTCGTTGACCCAGCCGATCCGTTTAAGAAGAGATACGTCATAGGCCATTTTTGCCATCAGCGTCCCCTCGCAGACTTTCAATAATGCCCGGTCGGGATAGGTCTCGCTCAGAGAGTGAAAATACCGCACCCCCTGCTGGGTGCGGCCGGTCGAGTAGAAAAGCTGCATGGTACTGAGGAGCAAGACGGGATCCTGGTTAGGCCATCGACCCGCTTCTTGAAAATTATCTAAAGTGTAGTCTCTTGCAAGTGGTTTGAGTGGAGCAGAACTGCATCCGCCCAAGATCAAGCCGCCAATGAGAGCCAATAATATTAAAAGGTTGAAAACAATTTTCGGTAGTCTCATCTTAAATTTTCCTCTCCGGCCTCTATTTCTTTATCACTGCTTCCTGATAAAGTTCCAGTAAATGACTGTCGTCGATCGAGCCATGATGATGAATCTGCTTCCATTCGCCATCCACCCGCTGAAAGACCCGGCTTGTTCGAATCTTTAGCTCAATCGTCTGATCAGGCGTTCGGACAAAACCACGCTCACGTCCGACAGCAACAAACATCTCGTCCGAGCCTCTTAGCGTAAACTCATAGAACTCGACAAAAACTTTCGTTTGTCCGGAAAAAATTCTTTCGTATACTTCTGATATTTCTCCCCAGCCTCTCTTGACGCCGCCAAGGGGATTCGACATCACCACCCCGGTATCGTTGGCCCAGGAAGATTTCATCAGGGCCCTGTTCCGATTGTTAAACGCGTTATAAAAGGTAACAAGTGCGTTCAATTTAGGTTCCCCCGTATCCCCTTCCGAACCGGTAATCACTTCGAGTCTCTTCATTGCCGGGCCCCTTCACTTTTATTCGTCGCAAGTTTTACCAACGACACGAAGTGTAAGCCAATGAAGATCGGTGCGACGAAGAATACCGCATACATCACGTTATGATAAGGAGTAATCTCTTTCAACATGACAAACGAGATTCCGAGTGCGACCACCACGATATCAAGCAGACCAAATAGATTCGCAAACCAGAGCCCGCCGCGGCTTCGATCGCCTCTGGCATACAGGATTCCGGCCTTTAGGGCGAGAAAGGCCGCGGTAATATGAGTGATTCCGTCCGCAATGCCGAACTCTTTTGGCATGATTCCAAGAGAGGATTCCATCAGCCACCCAGCGCCTAGAAACATCCGCAGGCCTTGAGGAAGAAGCAATAGCTCCTGTGGCGCCGCGAAGAGATGCTTCTTGATCGGCGGAAAGAAAAGCATCACGCCGCTCACCACAATTACCCCCAAAATAACTACGACAAAAAATGAGAATCCGCCAATGTCAGACGGAAAGAGCCAGTGTCCAGATAGTCCCAGATACAAAACCGCAAGCCAGCCGGCAAAAACTAAGCCCGTCACAAATATTAAAGTTGAAGAAGCCCCCGTTCTCTTGAGCAACTCAAGAAGGAATCCGCTAAGAACAATGTCCATAGTCAGAATATATAGGGTTGTCAGATCAACTGCTGATAGATTCATAAGTCACCTCCGATTTAAGTTTAAGGTTCGACTCTACAGCAGTTGAAAAGTTAATAAAAATGAATTATTATGAATGTATTATTCTTAAAAGGAGAATGTGTGGAGACTTCAGAACTTAGAATATTTCAGATGGTTGCACAAACGGGCGGTATTACCTCGGCGGCGGCCAGACTTTACCGGGTTCCTTCCAATATCACGACGCGAATTAAACAACTGGAAGAAAAACTCGGAGTGACGCTCTTCTTGAGGGAAAATAAGCGTCTTAAACTTTCTCCTGATGGCAAAGTGCTTCTCGATTATTGTGGTCAAATTCTTTCATTCGTTGATCAGGCGAAGCAGGCTTTGCTTGACCCGACCCGGAACGGACCTTTTCGACTGGGGACCCTTGAGAGCGTCGCGACCACGGAGTTGCCCCGGTACCTGGCCGAGTATCATCGACAATTTCCTGAGGTGAGGTTAGAGCTTCAAACTGGCCCCACCTCAGAGATGGTTCAAAAATGACCGTTCTTTCGTTCAGAATGGGCTGTACTTACAGGGAAATATTGGAAAGATGGCTTGCCAGCGCCGAAGTGTTTCCTGAGAGAATCGCTGAATTTTCTTCTTATTACACGATTCTCAGTTGCGCCGTTGTTGGAATGGGAGTCGCTATCATGCCCAGAAAGGTGTTTAACGCATTTCCGAATCGTGCTCAACTTAAAGCACATGAACTGCCGCCACAAATCCGAAAATCTTCAATCGCTCTGATCTGGAAAAAAGAGGGGCGAAGTCTAAAAGTCGGGGCTTTTCTTGAGATTCTGAAATCGAGGACGGTTCACAATTCTACCTGAAAAGCAGCTCACTGGTAAAGCCGGACAAACTCCTGAAACTCCCTGGGATTCAGGTCGGATACTGCCCAGTACTCCAGACCAGCCTGCGACCAGTGAAAGAGATGATATCCCTGTTTTTCAAGATTTTGTATTGTCTTCTCTTTTTCACTGGTGGACGGCCAGGTAAAAAGATTGATCAAATGCTTCTGATGTTGGAAAACCAGGGCGGCCACCGGGTGTTTGTCGATGTAGTCGAGACGGCCGCCGACTAACGGGAAACCCTCTTTGGTTAAATCTTTGACGTCAGGCGAGAAAGCGAGCTTGCCGTTAAACCATGGCTTAACGGTGTGAAGATCTGAGGAAACCACGTCCATCAGGTGGTTTGCCATGAGTGAGCGCACATGGTTGGATAAAACTTCTCGAACCAGAATATTTTCAGCCGGCTCCCGCCAAAGAGGTGTCATAAGGGTCAAGAAAATGATCAAAGCGACGGCCAATGAAGCCCCGATTCCCGGCCATAGCCATAATTTAAACGGGCGAGCCGGAGGCCGCCCATGGCTCACAGCCTGTTTCAGACTCGATTCAAATCGCCGGCGAAGCTGCAATGGCGCCGGATAATAAGGAAGCTCTCTACGAATAGCTGTTTGCAGGGATTGCAGGTTCTGGCAGGCTGTTGAGCAGTCCGGGCACTTTTTCAGGTGATTTTCGATTTCCAGACTCCGAACCGGATCCAGTTCATTATCCAGATAAACGTGAAGGATTGTCCGCTCGATATGATCGTTCATTTCAATCCTCCTTGATTGTCCCAATTTGCCAACCCCTGCTGAAGCAGTTTACGTCCGCGGGCGAGGCGGGACATCACCGTCCCCAGCGGGACGTTACAAATGCTGGAGATTTCTTTGTAGGTCATTTCTTCCAGTTCACGCAGGATCACCACCTCCTTGAATTCGACGGGCAACCCCTCCAGAGCTTTCATCAGCATTTCCCGATCGGCGCGCTGAAGAAGAAGGGTCTCAGGAGTTGAAGATTCTCTCGCAAGGGAATCCAACGGGTCGATGGAATCACTTTGCGGGTCGTCATCTAAAAAAGTCACCTGATCCCTGGGCCGGTTTTGCTTCATCCAGTCGTAACCCGTGTTCCGCACAATGGTGAGAAGCCATGTCCGGCTATTCTGACCGCGAAAAGATGAAAAATATTTTAAAGCACGAGAGCAAGCCTCCTGAACGATATCTTCCGCGTCGTGGTCGTTCCGCGTTAACCAGCGAGCGAGATTATAGGCGGCGTTCAGATGGGGTAAAATGACTTCCTCAAAGCGCAACGGTTTTTCCGCTTCCTGCATGGCAACTCCCTTAAACCTGATCCGATCAGGGAAATGATTATACCACGCCGTCTTTATTAAAGAGACCGGATTTGTTCCAATTTTATTCCCCGGGCTGAAATTTAATCTCTCCGGGAATATTTTTGCCATTTAACCGGTATTATAGGTAAAAGAAAACGGCAAAGGTTCCAGAAGGGACCAGTCCGACGTTAACCCAATTAATAAAAGGAGCAAAGTCTTATGAAAACAATACAATTGATGGTGCTGGCTTTAACATTAATCCTGTCATTATCCACCTATGCGGAAGCCGAAACCGCCGGGAGCATCAAGATCCTCTTGCCGGTAGATGGCAGCCAACTTGACGCCGGGGAGACGTATCCGCTTAGCTATGAGGTCACCATTGGGACAGGAAGCGATCATTTTCATGTTTGGGTGGATGATAAAAGAGGACCCGGCATTCATGACACAAAGGGTACCTACAAACTCCCCAAAATGACCCCGGGCGAACACACGATTATGATCAAACTGGTTGCCAAGGATCACAACCCAACCGGTCCTGAGAAATCTATTAAGGTCATGGCCACCAGGTAGGGTGAAACCGTGGGCGATCTTATTTATACTTGCGTGCAATGGGTCCACAATTTCGGAGCGGTCATGGTTGTCAGCGCTCCGGCTGTGGCTCTATGGCTGGGCCAGGATCATGAAGCCAGGCACCATCAGCTTGCCTGGCTGATGGTGCTCGGCTGGACCACCCAAGGCGCAAGCGGAGCAGGTTTTGGTTTAACCAGCCTGTATCTAAAGGGGCAAATTCCCGACGTCGCCGGTATCGCACTCGTGGCGCTCGTGATAAAAATAACCTGCGCGGCGACCGGTTTTATTCTTGCGGTGGTCTATCTGCGAGTGGGTGCCGTCCATTGGTCATCTCGCAGTCAGATCCTTGTACGGCAGTTCATGCTGGGGCTTGGAGTCACTGCGCTGAGCGGCGCCGCCTTTCTCCGATGGTATTTATAAATGGGGGCCAATCACTACTGTCCCAATGCTAGTTGAATAAATTCAACGGGTTAGAGATATTGTATTCTGGCTCTTCGTAAACTTTAAAGGTATGTGAAACTCTAACTCTCCTGGAGCATTTTTAAAAAATGTATGATTGCAGTACGATCCTTAATATTATGCATCCTTATCTGGATGGTGAACTGGATACAAAAGAAGCGATGTTGATTCAGGGGCATCTCGACACCTGTCCCAACTGCCGGATCAAACTTCAAAATGAAAAAAAACTGTTAATGTTCTATAAAAACAATTTACCCAGAGAAGAAGTCCCTCATGACCTGAAGGTTCGTTTGATTGAGTTGATAAAAGAAAAAGCCTTGCCTGAAAAATTCAAATAAAGTGGTTTAAGCTTTTTTATCCGGCAACGACAGGCGTTATGGTCGTATGAGATCCCTGCCTCTGTCAGTTTACCGGTTTTATTCCTCAAATCTTCATCATCCCTTTATCTCTTCTTTAAAAACATATTTTATGATTTGGCTTGTCAATAAAAGTATGTCTTAAATGATCCTTTTTCTACTCTCGGGTGGAATTTTTATGAGGGGTTTCAGACCTTTGAAACCAACCCCGATGATGCTGACTAGCGTCTCCCGCGCGCTACGCGCCCCCCAGGAGGAATTCAAAAAAACTTTAATCCGGACTTTATTTCCTGGTTGCTTTTGCCCTCTTATTAAAGTCAAGCGCAAGCCCGATCCAAAAGCCAAAATCCTTCTTGTTTTTCATCCCTTCTTCTTTGATGAGAACATATCCTTTATATTCTCTTCCTTTCATTTCCATCGTCCGGCAACCTTTTCTCTTCATTGCTTCTTCGTGTAGTGCAGGGTCAATGCGACACATCATTTCATCGTCACCAACGCTGACACACATTTTTCCATTTACCATAAAAGTCACGCCACGAAACATCTTCTTTTCTTCCACTTTCGACAAATGCGCAAGCGCCTCTCTGACTCTATTGGTTAATTTTTCGTTGTATGCCATAATACGATAATTGATTTACTTTTTCGTAAGAACGGAAAAAGTATAGGTGTCAAAAAATATCGTCAGCGCATGAAGCTTCCCATCCTTTACTTTCCAAAATTCTGCAACATCACCATTGATCCTGGTGCCGTTAGGAAATATATAGTCATAGCTCGCAAGGACGCAAGCTCTATCGTCTTCCACAATCATTTCTTTCACCCGCATGGTTTTGAATAATCGAGAGAATCTTTTGATGACTTCAATGTATGCCGACTTGCCCACAATCGGAGTTGTCTTTGTCATATCGCCACCGACGAACTTGAAGTCATCAGATATAACGGATTCCCATCCGCTCTTTTGCGCAAGCCCATCGTAATATGCTTCGAGAAGTTCTTTTGTTGTCATAGGCTTATTCCAAGGAAAGGTTTATAAAAGAAAAACAGACCGGAGCGCAAAAACAAAAAAGAATCCGCCTGTTCATTCTTTGGTTCATATTGCCGGGTCAATTCTTCCTCAAATCTTCATCATCCCTTCATCTTTTCTTTAAAAATATATTTTATGATCGGTCTTGTCAATAAAATTAACCCTAATAATCATAAGGAGAAACACGATGAAGCTTATACAAACGACGGGTATTAGCGTATTGGTTCTGTTAATGTTTTCTTTTAATTCTGTGAAAGGTTTTGCGGAGGAATATGGGGGGAAAAGCGCCGGGAAATATGAAGTCACGATTACCAATATTACCTCCGGTCAGATTTTTACTCCTATCCTTCTGGCAAGTCATCAACCGGGAGTGAAACTTTTTACTCTGGGAAAACCGGCTAGTGTGGAACTGGAAATTCTCGCTGAAGGGGGAAATGTCGCTCCCCTCACTAACCTCTTGACCAGCGATCCTGGAGTAAAAATAGTTATCAATTCAGGCGCTCCACTCCCTCCAGGTCAATCTGTAACCCTTATGATCGGGACTGATCATCTTTTCAATTCTCTAAGTATTGCCGCGATGTTGGTTCCTACCAATGATGCTTTCTTTTCGATTGACGATGTCAGAGGACCTGACGAAAATGAATCGTTAACCCTTTATGCCCCTGCATATGATGCCGGAACAGAAGCAAATGATGAGCTTTGTTCCCATATTCCAGGTCCTCCTTTTATTTGCCAGGGAGAGGGATTTAACGCGAGCAGGGATAGCGCTGAGGGATTTGTCCATATCCACCGGGGAATTCATGGAATCGGAGATTTAAAGGCGGATCAACGGGATTGGCGAAATCCGGTGGCGGAAATTACGATCCGGCGTGTCCCTTAAACGATCCTTTTTTTATTCTCGGGTGGAATTTTATGAGGAAATTTAACTCTCTCAAGGGAAGGCCTGTTTTTGGCCTTCCTCTTTTTTTGACTGAGATATCCCGTTTGAGGCCTTCTTTTTCTTCGGCTCTTCTTATCTTCACAAAGCCATGTTATAATTTTCTAAGCAACCTGGGGATAGAAAAATGACCGCCTCACCGAAGGATTCAATTTTGATTGTGGAGGATGACCGAAAAACGGCTTCAATCCTCAGTCTCTATCTTCAAAAAGAGGGATTTCAGACCTTCGAAGCCTACAACGGAATCGACGCGCTTTCCCTCTTTAAGAAATGCCGGCCCGTTTTTGTCCTTCTCGACCTGATGATTCCGAAGCTGGATGGCATAGAAGTGTGTAAGAAGATCCGGCAGGAGTCTGATGTTCCGATTATGATGGTGACGGCCAAGGTGGAAGAAATCGATAAACTGGTTGGTCTTTCCATCGGCGCAGATGACTACGTCGTCAAGCCTTTCAGCCCGAGAGAAATCGTCGCCCGGGTCAAGGTGATTCTTCGCCGTTTTCAACGAAGAGGAGCGGGGTCCCTTAAAACATTTTCGTTTCAAGGTCTTGCGGTCGATTCGGAAAAACACAAGGTCACTTTAAACAGCGTTCCGTTGCAACTGACTCACGTCGAATTTAAACTTTTGGTAACGCTATTGGCTGTTCCCGGACGGGTCTATTCACGCGAGGCCCTGCTGGAAGAAATTTATCCGGGAGGCGAGGCTACCGTCCTTGATCGAACGGTCGATGTGCATATTAAAAATCTCCGGCAGAAGATCGAGAAAAATCCCGCGCGCCCCCGGTATATTAAAACGGTCAGGGGAATCGGTTACCAATTCGCTGAGGAATAATGAGGAATAAGATGCAAATCCCGAGAATCAGCCTGATCTGGAAACTGGTTGCGATTAACCTTCTAGGGGTCGGAACTGTCATTATTCTTGCCTGGCAGGTGATTGATCATCTGGCCGCGGGCTACTTTATGGATCTGATGAAACAATATAATATTGACCCCAAGGTCCTCCATGCCATGTTTCTTCATACCACCCATCAGTTTCTTCTCCTTTCGATGTTTCTCGGTCTCGGAGTGGTTACGCTTCTCAGCTTCTTTATGACCAAGCAGGTCATGCGCTCTCTGACTCAGATGAACCGGGTAACGGGGAAGCTGGCGCAGGGGGATTACTCCGAGCGGGTCAAGGTGACCACCCATGATGAGGTTGGCGACCTGGGACTCGCTTTTAATCGAATGGTGGAAAGCCTGGAAAAAATCGAGGGGATGAGAAAAGAACTGGTCGCCAACGTGGCCCATGAGCTTCGCACCCCGCTCAATAATATGCGGGGCCAACTGGAAGCGATTCAAGACCGTTTAATGGAGCCGTCACGGGAGACGATCGATTCCCTCCATGAAGAGCTCCTACGGCTGGTTCGTCTGGTTGAAGCGCTTCATCATCTTTCTCAGATTGACTCCGAAACAGGAGTCCTGAAAAAAGAGCAGATTGATCTTTATCCCTTGATTCTGCGGTTGGTTCAAAAAGAGCAGACCCGTTTTGATCAAAAGAGGATTCGGTTAAAAATGAATGGAGCGCCGATTCCCGTTATCGCCGATACCGATCAGATCATACAGGTTGTTCAAAACCTGATCCAGAACGTTCTGCAATATACGCCTGAAGAAGGGAAGGCCGCTATTGATTTACTGAGAGAAGGGAATCGGCTAAAGGTTCTTTTCACCAACAGCGGAACCGGAATTCCGGAGGAGGATCTGCCTCATATTTTTGAACGGTTTTACCGGGGAGAAAAATCCCGGTCGCGTGAATGGGGCGGAGCAGGCATTGGACTGGCCATTGTAAAACAGATTATTGAGGCTCATGGCGGAGAGGTAGGAACCAGGAGCAGATCCGGTCAGACTCAGGTCTGGTTTACCCTTCCCCTGTAAAGCACTCTTCATAAGCTCTTCATATTCCCTTTATTCTTCCTTCAAAATGTTTCGGTAGAATCATTTCAGAAAAAAGCAAAAGCGTCTTTTTTAAACAAGAAATAAATTTAATCTGGATCGCGGTTAGTCCAGCGGATGCGGTTGTCTTTTAAAGCACCTAAACCTTATAAAATATAGGAGAGATAGTATGAAACGTTTCATAGTTAGATTGGCTCGGGTATTTTCAACGGCCGTATTTTTAGGGGGAATCATCGCTCTGGTCTCAATGGCTTATCCTGTCAGCGCGTCTGCGGCTCCCAAGATAACGATGCCCCTTGTTCCAGGTTTCTTTAACGGGGAGATGATTTATTACATCAATACCGAAGCTTCCGATGCGGCTGTGGCTGCCGCTGATGGGACCACCTATGTTCCCAGACTGGTGAATGCAATCGGGGCATTGGGAACAGCCGATTTGTACCATGTCACAAACTTCAGTCAGCCGAATATCCTGGATTCCGTACCGAATCCTGTCGGTCCAAACAATACCGATCCTGACTACAGTCCTCTCTGGCTGATCCATTTGGTAACCTGGCAAAAAGGTTTTACGCCGGTGACATTGAAATCGGAAGCAGATATTCAGGACGCTCAATCTGCCGGTAAAGTGATTGTCCAGGCGACCACGATAGTGGTAAACTGCCCCGTCATGGTTACTTCCACAGGAACATTTCCTGGCGCGCTTGAAGTTAACCTTGAAGAGGCCGCTGAGGGAGAGGGGACCATTACGCTTCCGCTGATTAAAGGTTTTGCAAATGGCCATGTCAATTTCTATATTAGCACAGATGCTTCTGACAGGGCTGCGGCGGTTCAGGATGGTTCGAACTTTGTGTCCAAGCTTGTTAATCTGAGAGGAAGCGGAGCAGAAGCAGATCTTCACCCTTTTGTGGGCAGTGCCAACCCTGCGCAAAAAAACGTAGAAGATTCGGCGCCGAATCCGGTAGGCCCATCAAATATCGACAAAGACTATAGCCCGATGTGGGATATCGCGCCGGTGACATTTACCAATCAGTCATTCCAGGCTTATCCTCTTATTAAATCGGAGCAGGAGATTTTTCGCCTGGCTGGAATAGGGCAAATGAGACTTCTTCCGGAGCCGGGGTTAATCATCAACTGCCCTATTGTGCGGGTCGCGGGCAACGGTGATAAATAAAAGATCAGAATCAGGCCGATAAGTCAATCGATGACACCATCGATTCTTGGTCAGAAATGACATTTAATCAGAAGGCCTGTTCTAAACAGGCCTTCTCCATTTTACCAATGAATCTTTTCAGATGATAACCAATTATAATCAAAGATTATTATTTTGCATTTTTTCAATAGGGGTCTTATATTTTCCAATCGATGTTTCAGCTTTTCCGGTAGAAAAGGTCGAAATTGAAGGAGCCAGGACTCACTCTAATGTTGTTCGCCAGCTTCTTGATACAACAGCAGAAAATGAATTTGATCCAGAGACATGGAAAAGGGATATTCAAAGAATTAAAAATACGGGGCTCTTTTATGATCTTCATCATGAAGTGGAGGAAGAAAATGGGAAACAGGTCATTCACTTTCATCTCAGAAACAAGATTTCTTTAATTCCCATTTTTAAGTACAAACAGGGCGGAGGAACATCCCTTTTAACCGTAGGGGCCTATGAGGTGAATTTCCTGGACAGGCTTCTGGAGATTGGAGCGCAGTATGAAAATATGAGCGGCAGAAGTGGTGGTGTTGCCTGGTTCCGCCATCCCTATTTTTATTCCCGAAGAAATAATTTCGGAACTGAGGTTTATGTTCATACCATCAATTTGCCTCTGTTTACATCTGAAGGCGTGGAAGAAGGGGATTTCGATAATGAAGAAGTGAGATGGAATACCCGGTTTTTAAGAGAACTAACTGATAATGTACGCGCGGGGATTGGTCTCAGTCTATACCGTAAGTATTACACGACTCCTCTCCCCTTGTGGGAGAGGCTGGGAGAGGGGAACAGATCACCTTTCACCCTCCCCTACCCCTCCCATCAAGGGAGGGGTATAATCATAAATAGTTGTCCAGTTATTTAGCGGACACTACACTAGAAACGCTCTTTTTGCCGGCAATGAGGCGTTAAACTCCGGTCTTACCGTTTCCTTTTTACCTCAGATCATTTTAGGAAAGGTCAATAAAGATGAATTTTATGTGGAGGGGTCTGAGGTCACTTTACAAGGAGAGGTTGCCAAGCGTTTTTTGGGATCAGACTTTGATTTTGTCAGAGGAGAATTGCGCTGGAATGCTGGATTCCGTCCGGAGGAAAAACTTAATGTCGCCACCCAGTTTCAGGTCGGTTCAAAGACCGGCAATGAGTTTCAGCATAAATTTTATCTGGGAGGATTGGATACTCTCCGCGGATTTTTGGATAAACAATTCCGCGGCGATCATTTCTGGCTGTTTAATCTTGAGGTCCGTCCAACACTTTTGGAAACCCCGAACTGGATCCTCCAGGGAAATCTATTTGCCGATTTAGCGAAGACATGGGATGGAAAAAGCTTTTCAGTCGCCGGGTTCGACAAGCCCTTTATTACGTTTGGAACCGGTTTCCGGATTATTCTTCCGAGAGTTTATCGTGGTATTCTAAGAGGGGATATCGCCTGGACTCAAGAGCCGATCAAGCAGGTTGGATTTACTTTTGGTTTGCAACAGTTTTTTTAATTGAATGGTTCTTCATAAACTCTTCATATTTCCTTTATTCTTCCTTCAAGATTTTCTGATAAGATTACTTCTGTAAAATAAAAAGCGCCTTTTTCCAGTACAGGGAAAAAGGAAGTCTAACCCAAACAAAAAAGGAGAAACCCATGAAAAAAATCTTAAAATTAAATCATTCCTTCTGGACAATAGCTTTTCTCGGAATGCTCTTCCTCAGTCTGCCGGTTTATGCGATGGATCCGGATAGCATGAAGATGGATAGCGGGAAAGAAAAAATGATGCAGAGCGGACAAATGAGCGCCGATGAGATGATCATGAAGGGGGATGAGATGATGACCCGGGGAAAAGAAATGAAAGAAAAGGGAATGATGATGAAGAAAAAAGAGATGAAAAAGGGTGGAATGATGAAAGAAGAGGGGATGATGAAGGGAAACGAAATGAAAGGCGATAAAATGGAGGATATGAAGATGAAGGAGATGGGGAAATAATCGGTGGATCGAGTATCCTCGATGATGTTTAGTGGTGAGTTGAAAAGGAGAAAATCATGAATTGGACTCTGGAGTTATTATCGGTTTTCGCTGGATTGATGACGGTGTTAAGTCCCTGCGTTCTTCCCATTCTACCACCCCTTCTGAGCGCGTCAGTCTCGACGCCCCTTCGTCACCGTCCTTTCTGGATCGTGTTGGGTCTTTCGAGTAGTTTTGCCTTATTCGGAACGGCCTTTGCTCTCTTTGGAAGCATTCTGGGATTAAGCAACTCCCTCCTCCGCAAAGTGGCATTGGTCATTCTCTTTTTCTTTGGCCTCACATTGATATGGCCGAAGCTCTGGGAAGGAATTGGAGGCCGAATCAGTTCCATGGCGCAAAGGATTGTAGGGACTAACCGGTTCGTTGCGGAAGAGGGCCGACTCTCCTCCCTTCTGATCGGGGCATCGTTGGGTTTGATCTGGGCGCCCTGCGCAGGACCGATCCTGGGTATTGTCCTTACATTGGCAACCGTTCAGAGATCGTTTACACATACCCTCCTCTTGATGGGAGGATATGCTCTGGGAGCGGCTGTCCCAATGCTCCTGATCGGTTATGGGGGACAGAGAATTTTTCGCCAAATTCAAAGGTTTCGCTCGTGGGGGCCATTTTTCCACAGGTTTTTTGGATTTACGACGCTCGCGACGGTCATTGGTCTCTTCTTTAATCTTGATACTCAGCTTCTTTCTCACCTTCCCGGACAATTTTTCATCACCAACAAGATTGAAAAAGAATTGCTGGGGAAAAATGATTCCTCGACGCGTCTCGCGGGTTTTACACCCATAGCTAACTTTTCACCTGGTGTCGTTCTGGCCTCGACTGGAAAAATACCGTTGCCTGTTTTGGGCAAGATGCCGGAATTTTCCGGGATTACGACATGGATTAATTCTCCTGGTCTGACCTCTATGGATTTGAGAGGAAAAGTGGTCCTGGTGGATTTTTGGACCTATTCCTGTATCAATTGCATTCGAACCCTTCCTTACGTCACGAAATGGTACGAAAAGTATAAAGATCAGGGATTGGTCGTCGTCGGGGTGCATACTCCGGAATTTAGTTTTGAAAAAGAAGAAGCCAATGTGAAACAGGCGATCATCCGGCATGGCATCCATTACCCGGTTGCCATAGACAATAATTATGGGACCTGGAATGCCTATAACAATCAATATTGGCCGGCGCACTATTTAATCGACGTTCAGGGGAATATCCGTGAAGAACATTTTGGGGAAGGTAATATTGATGAGACTGAGCAAGCCATCCAGGCTCTATTAGTCGAGGCAAAACTTCTTCATAAACCTATGAGGCTGGAGGCTCCAAAAAGTTCGGTTGATTTTACAAAAATCCATTCGGACGAAACCTACCTTGGGTATGGACGGACGGAACATTTTTCATCTCCTCAAAAAATGATGGCGGATTCCGCCTTGCCTTATACGGCGCCCTCGACACTATCTCTGAACCGCTGGGCGCTGAAAGGTCTGTGGAAAATCACTAAAGAGGCCGCGGTTCTCCAATCTCCGCACGGCGCGGTTCAATTCCGGTTTAACGCGCCAAAGCTCAACCTGGTCATGGTCGCGGGAGAGAAAGAATTGACCGCAAAAGTTCTTCTGGATGGAAAACCAATTCCTGCGGAGTTTCGCGGGAAAGATGTGGGACCAGACGGCACAGTCAGGATTTCCGAATCAAGAATGTACAATCTTGTTGCGCTTTCAGAAAGCGACGGAAGAGATCATCTCTTCGAACTATTCTTTGAAAAAGCAAATGTAAAGCTCTTCGCGTTTACATTTGGGTAGATAAATTTAATTTACTCGAGTTTAAGACTATGCAGGTGAAACCATCTTTTTTAAAGTTAAATAGCAGGAGGGCCAATGGATCGAAGAACATTCCTTAAATCTACCCTGGTTGCGGGAGTCGGAATTCTTGCCGTTTCCGTCAAGCCCCGACTGGTTCGATCGGGTGAGTCTGACGAATCCTTTGAAATGACCAGGACAGACGATGAGTGGCGGTCACTTTTGACCCCGGATCAGTACAACGTTCTACGAAAGGAGTCAACAGACCCCCCCTTTAAGAATGCCTATTTCAACAATAAAGCTCATGGCATCTACCTCTGCGCGGGATGTGATTTACCCCTATTTTCCTCTGAGGCCAAGTATGACAGCCATACCGGCTGGCCAAGCTTTTGGCAGCCGGTAAGCGAGTCGGCGGTACGGACCCGGACCGACTGGAAATTACTTTATCCCCGGACCGAGGTCCATTGCAGACGGTGCGGCGGTCATCAGGGGCATTTATTCAAGGATGGACCGCCTCCCACTGGCTTACGGTATTGTATTAACTCAGCGGCATTAAAGTTTGTTCCTGGCCAGTAGATACAAAAAAAAGATTTCTTCTTCACCTTCGAACCCTTCTTCATTAATTCTTCATACTCCCTTTATTTTTTTTTTCACACTCTGTTGGTAAAGTCACTCCATCAAAGTTATTGATTTCGTATCCATGAAAAATAACTTAAAAAATTCAACCCAATCATTTAATAAAAGGAGAAACAGATGGAAACAGCAGTAAAAAGAAGACCGTTAATATTAGCGGCAGCGTTGATGGGGATGTTATTGACCACTTTGCCGGCATTTGCAATGGATTCGGAAGGCATGAAGATGGAGGGCCAGAAAGGGGAAATGATGCAAAGCGAAAAGATGAGCGCTGATGAGATGATCAAGAAGGGGATTGAAATGATTGCTCAAGGCAATGAAATGAAAAAAAAGGGGATGATGATGAAGAAAAAAGAGATGAAGAAAGATGGAATGATGAAAGGGGACGACAAGATGATGGAAAACGACATGAAAGGAGGTGAAATGAAGAAAGATGAAATGAAAATGGATAAATAGGTTTCCGTAAAAATTACTTTCACTGATCTAATAAAATTGCGAAGCGCTTTTTTTAGATTTGCTGCGAACCACTTTTAATCAATCAATATAAGGAGTATTAAAATGAAACATAAGTTTATAGCAACCGTATTAAGCGTGGGGATGCTGATGATCTCCACAATGACCGTTTTTGCAAAAAACACGAACCCGGTCGGGGCCGTCTACAGTATGACCAACGTTTCAAACGGGAACAGCGTGGTTGTTTTCAGCCGGGACGAGGAAGGGATTCTAACGAACATTGGTTCGGTATTGACAGGCGGAAAGGGTTCAGGGGGCGGTTTTGATCCGCTTGCTTCCCAGAATTCCCTTGTCCTGAGCCACGATCACAGATGGCTCCTTGCCGTCAATGGAGGGAGCAATGAACTCTCTCTCTTCCGGGTCCTGCCGGATGGATTAGAACTGGCGGATAAGGTTGCTTCAGGAGGAACATTTCCCGTCAGCGTGACGGTCGACCAGAACCTGGTCTATGTTCTAAACGCCGGGCCATCTCCTAATATCACAGGTTTCAATTTGAGCCAGAGAGGCCATTTAACTCCCCTGTCGAACTCCACCCGATCGCTGGTGTCGACCGGGGCGTTTTCCCAGATCGGTTTCGACCCGGAGGGAAATAAGTTGGTGGTGACGGATAGAGCTGAAAGTCAGATTATCGTCTACTCGGTAAGCGACGACGGATTGCCCGCAGCGACTCCGGTCACCTCGGCATCAAACGGTAAAGTCCCCTTCGGTTTTATTTTTGACGAGCGGGGTCGCCTCGTGGTGGTTGAAGTAGGTCCCGATGCTGTTTCGACTTACAATATTCTTCCAAATGATACTCTGCAGGTGATCAGCGGATCGGTGGTCAATGGGCAGAAAGCGGCCTGCTGGATCGCGGGCAACGAACGGGGTGATATCTTCACTACGAATCCCGGCAGTGGGACGATCTCCAGCTACAACCTCATGCCCCAAAACGGGCAAGTGTCGCTCTTGAACGCTACGGATAGGAGAGGCAATAAACCGCTCGACCTCGGTATTACCTCAGACGGACGTTTTCTCTATGCCCTGGATCCTGGGAGCGGAAACGTGGATATGTTCCGTATCGAACGTGATGGGAGCTTGAGCAATTTGGGGGTTGTCTATGGACAATTCGCCCTGTTTGCGCAAGGGATCGCGGTACGCTAAGAAATCGAGACAAGTAAAAAGGCTTCAACAGACAAAAATAAAGGGGTGCAGAGTGAACCCTTTGCACCCCTTATTATTAAACAGTCGGATGGGGAGATGGCCGACAGGCTTGATTCGATCTCTTCCGATAGAGACTCTAAGGAGAAAGATCACATGTCTATATTGAAAAAACTTATACTAAGCGCCTCCATTCTTGTTCTGACGGCTGGTGTAGCCGCGGCTGCTGATGATCGTCCGGCGAAGGTAACCATATTCGCGCCAGGCGCCGGAGATATTGCCGGTGTGGCATCAAGAGGGTTCCTGGTTGATTTGGCGGTGGAATTCAAAGGGGATCTGGCCTCAACCGGGGCCTCGCTGGAACTCACCGGTCCGGGCGCGCATCAGAATGCGGCGCCATTTCCCGGAACATTTAGTTTGGGAGCGGATAAGGACCATTTTCCCGGTTTGGTCGTCCTGATCTCCTCCACAAAGGTGGGCGCCGGTCCGGGCCAAAATATCGCGAACTTATTCAATATCATTGCGGTGACTAACCGCACGCCCGCAAGTACGGAAATTTGGGCCACCTGGATCGCCGGAGCCAAAAATGCTTTTGGAGTTGAAGGGGAGATGATTCCTTCGCATCTCTTTATCACGATGGTAAAGGGTACGGCTCCCGATGTGATCGAGGACCGCAATGGCGACGGAAAACTGGATGCCGAAGACCTCGAACTCATGGGATATGAAGTGATTGCCAAAAGTCGCAATGTGGACTTTGTTGTGAATGGCTTGGAATAAGGGCGAGATAAAAAAGGGGCCGCGCAGGGAGAGGAGTCCCAGGGGATATTCGCACTGGAAGGCGACAAGCGTTTTTGTTCATGGGGGGAAGGCCCGAAGGGTCAGTTCCACCGCCCGCCGGGCGCGTTTTTTCAATTGTCCAGCGGAGGGAGAGGTCTCAGTACCCAGGATCGCTCTATAAAAGAGTTCCCCTCTCAACAGACCTAGCAATACGTCGCTGAATTCCGAGGCATCCACCCGGCCCAATTGTCCGGCGCGGACTAATTGTTCTGCTATCGTGCTTAACACTCCCTCACAATGTTCCTTTAGGGTATTCGAATAAATTCGACCAATTTGGGGAGATCTCCTCGATTCAGCGACTGCAATCCGAAATAATGCCAGGGCCTCGGCCTGCATAGAGATTTCCAGGATCAAAGTGGTGTAATGAATCAGCGCTTCTTTTGGATCAATGGCCGAGTCTTTCTCGATTGAATTAGATATGCCCAGGTACCGGCGCGCCCCCCATTCGAGCAATGCCTTGAAAAGACCGCTCTTGTTTTGAAAACGAGCGTAGAGCGTCGCCTTGGAGGCGCGAGCGCAACGCGCGATCTCAAGCATCGTCGCTTCGTAAAAGCCGCGCTCGGAAAAAACATGAAAAGCCGCGCCCAAAATTTCCTCATCTCGAGGATCCGGCAGTATCGGAAGCCACGCGGGCCTTTCACTTGTCCGGTCTTGATTGATTTTTTGTTTTACCCCATTTATCTTTGTCATCTTTTTTTAAAAGTTTACACGAACGCTTGACAAAGTACCCATTGGTACTGTATGTTAGGCCAACCGGTACCAACTGGTACTATCCTATTGAACCATGAGCGAGGGCATATTGCAAGCTGGAATTCAGACTCCCGATGACAACCGGGCCACCGCCCCGGCGGTGATTTTTGATCGCGTTTCCAAAATTTATCAATCCGGAGAGATTCGCGTGCCAGCCCTCAAGACCATTAGCCTTGAAATTCCTCGTAATCGGTTCTCAATGATCCTGGGCCCCTCCGGAAGCGGGAAGACAACGCTTCTAAATCTTGTAGGAGGCCTTGACCTCCCGACGGAAGGGAGCATTCGCATCTTCGGTCAACCGATCGCCGAGCTTACGGACAACCAGATTTCAGAGTTTCGCGCGCGGAACATTTCGTTTATCTTTCAAAGTTTTAACTTAATTCCGGTCCTGAGCGCCTACGAGAACGTGGAATACCCTTTAATCCTCCTGGGGCTGCCCAAGCTGGAACGTCAAAGAAGGACCCTGAAAATACTCGAATCCGTAGGATTAGATCGACATGCGGATCACCGTCCCAATCAGCTTAGCGGCGGACAGCGGCAACGCGTGGCCATTGCAAGGGCGTTGGTCAAGGGTCCCGGACTGGTGATTGCGGACGAACCCACAGCCAATCTCGATAGCAAGACCGGAGCCGCGATTATTGAGATCATGCATCGGGTTAGGGAAGAGCAGGGCGCGACGTTTCTTTTTTCAACCCATGATCCACAGCTGATCTCTCATGCCCAGGAAGTTTTCGTCGTTCGGGACGGGGAGCTTGTCGAGCGCAGATCGGAGACTAAATGAACCTTCTTCTCAAAACCGCCTTCCGTAATATTTTCCGAAATACCAGGCGATCCCTGATGACCATTTCCGCAATTGCCGTGGGTGCAATGTCGATGCTCCTCTTCGGCGAATTTGTAAATTACATTGTCCTGGGGCTTCAAACGAATGCCGTTAAACAAGGGGGGCACGTTGCGCTTTTCCGTAATGGATATTTCAAATATGGTTCCGGAAATCCTTCAGCCTATGGGATACCTGATTACTCGTCGGTGATTTCTCTCCTTTCACAAGATCCTCTCCTCAAGTCCAGGATCGCCGTGATTACCCCCACTATAAACCTCTTTGGAATTGCCGGAAACTTCGATGCCGATGTTTCGAAGACGTTTTTCGGGGTTGGGCTTGTTCCATTAGACTACCGACAGATGCAAAAATGGGATGAGTATGACATGGGACGCGGATATCCCAGGTCAGAGACGGGGCTTGTCGACGATGATATCACACGTGGATTCGTCGGCGCCGGCGTGGGGCGGATCCTCGGTCTTTGCAAGCCGCTTCACCTTACCGATTGCCCTTCGAAGCAGCCTCCCATTATCTCCGGATCACCCTCATTGAACCGGGATTTTAGTTCACTGACCGGGCGGGACAAGGATCTGACAAGCAGAGACCAAAACAGCACGCTCCCAAGGCTCGATCTTCTAGCCGGAACTACTGCAGGCGCTCCTAACGTCGTCAGTCTATATGTGGATCGAGCCGTTCCTCTGGGGGTTAAGGAGCTTGACGATAGTTTCATCGGTATGCACTTTAACCTGGCCCAGCAGCTTCTCTTCGGACGTAGCGAGCATCAGGCCATTAGCATTGTATTGCAATTCCACAATACAGAAGAGATGAGTCCTGCCCGCGCGAGGATTGAACAACTGATCCGGGAAAAGAGACTGGACCTTGAAGTCCGCGATCTCCTGGAACTTCAGCCTTTTTATAAACAGGTCGTCTCCATGTTTGGTTCCATTTTTTCATTTATCGCGGCGATCATGGGAGTGATTGTCCTGTTTATGGTCATCAATACGATGAGTATGAGCGTTATGGAGAGAACCCAGGAAATCGGAACGCTTCGCGCCCTTGGCGTAAAACGCAAAGGGATTCGCCTTCAGTTTTTGATTGAGGGGTTGATCATTGGAGTGCTCGGAGCCACAGCCGGAATCTTGTTGGGATCTGCGGCCGCAGAGATTATCAATCATGCGGGTCTGACATGGCTTCCGCCCGGACAAGCCGCTCCCGTTCCATTGAATGTCCTCACCAACAGATCAGGCGGGCTTATGTTTGGTATCTGGCTGGGTCTTTGTCTGATGGCGGCCCTTGCCTCGTTCATTCCCGCAAATCGTGCGGCCAGGATGAAAGTTGTTGATGCATTGGGACATGTATGAAAATGAAGGAGTGCCTGATGGTCGTCTTTTTTTTGGTTTTCCTTTTGGGTTTCAACTCTAATCTTTCGATTGCCGCGTCACCGGATCCGGAAAAGGTCTCAGCTCAAGAGATTATTACACGATCGGATCAAGTTCGAAATCCTGCTAAGCCCTTCCGGATGATGAGTCAGCTCATCGAATATGACGGAGGAGTGGCCCGCAATGAATTAACATTGATCATTTTTTCCAAGGAAGATAAGGAGTTGGGCCAATACAAAACGCTTGTTCGATACATCGAGCCTCTTCGTGATTTCGGAAAGCTGGTTCTGATGAATGGTTCCCAGATGTGGTTCTTTGACCCCTCTTCAAAGGCGAGCGTTCGGATCTCCCCCCAACAGCGCTTGATCGGGCAAGCCTCCGAAGGTGATGTCGTCACGGTTAATCTGGCGACAGACTACAAGGCTGAACTTCTCGGAACTGAAACGCTTGACGATGCCGATCGGAAGCCGAAAATCTGTTGGCATCTCGACCTGGCGCCGGCCAGGGACGACACGATTTACAGCCGCGTCGAATATTGGGTGGAACAAGGGACTTTTTATCCCGTCAAAGGAAAGTTTTACGCCGATAGCGGAAGGCTCC
Source organism: Nitrospirota bacterium (assembly GCA_016178585.1). Taxonomy (NCBI): domain Bacteria; kingdom Pseudomonadati; phylum Nitrospirota; species Nitrospirota bacterium. The sequence goes on along the minus strand of JACOTA010000015.1, from coordinate 2,963 downwards.
TAAAAATAGCCTATTATCATAGGTACAAAGAACAGCTTGATACAAAAAGGCCAGGAGAGGTGATCATCATCGACGCCGTAAATACGAGACAGGTTACCACCATGAATTTTTCAGACTATCGTTACCAGGAAATACCGGAGGCCTGGTTCCAACGAGAGTTCTTGCCGCATCTGAAAATCGAATGATGGGTAGAGCGATTTTTCTGTTTATGGCGCTCCTTTTTACTGCGGCGCCTCTCTTGGCCGACGAGAACTCCGATCTCGGCTTAATTCCGGACGTGGTACGAAACCAGCCCGAACGTCAGGAAGCTCCGCGGATGCTTTCCAAGAACTTTTTTCGTCTTTACATTGAAGATGCATTGACGGTCTCCTCTTTTAGGGAGACCTTGTCTGTTCCCGTTCCAATAGATTCCCCCCGCTGGCAAAATCGAACGAGCGTCGATTTGACGCGTCGTTGGGAAGTCGCGCAATCGTTGAGTTTCATATTGAGCAGCCGCCTCAGCGCCTTTGAGGCGGAGAACCTTCCTTTTCCTTCTCAAGGATCGGCCCAGATGAATTTTCGCGAGGTGTATCTCTCGGAGGAGACTTTTCCAGGAACATTTCTGGAGGCGGGAAGGATCAACATCCGAAATGGCGTCGCGTTAGGTTTTAATCCCACCGATTACTTCAAATCCCGCTCCGGGTTGACCCAGGCATCTCAGGATCCCTCCTCCTTGAGGGAAAATAGGCTGGGAACGGTCATGTTTCATCTTCACAAGATATGGGACTCAGGCGCTGCAAGCATCATTTACGCGCCGAGACTGCAGGCAGCCCAACCCATCACAGCCTCAGGACCTGCCAGTCTGGACCCTCTTTTCGGACAGACCAATGATTCCGATAGAATTCTTCTTACTCTTTCATACGATATTGCAAGTTTTTCTCCCCAGATGCTCTTTTATCACGAAAGCGCGATTACGCGGGTCGGGCTCAATGTCAGCAAGGTAATCTGTCCCAGTTTGGTAGGCCTTTTCGAATGGTCCGCAGCGAAGGAACCTGATTTAAGTGAAAGAGCGGTTACTTTTGGAAAAATGACGGGAAGCCTTCCTGCGATGACGCCTGTGATCCCACAGCAAGCCGCGGGTGCAAGTCTGCAACAAGACTCTGCTTTTGGCCTTTCATGGTCGGGTCCGTCAAAACTGACGGTGAATCTGGAGTATCACTTTCACCAGTCGGGTCTGAATCATGAGGAATTAAACCGCTGGTTCAGCCTGGGCGCCGCTAATCCTTTTTTGGCAAGTGAACTCTGGTATGTCCGGCAGTATGCCTTTGACCAGCAGGAGCCGTGGATGCAACAGGAGTTGTTTGTCCGTGCCGATTGGCCTGATTCCCTGGTAAAGAACCTTGAGCTTGGAGCCATCGCATTCATCAGCCCCTATGATGAATCAACGACGACTCAAATGTCCGGGGCCTATTTCTTGTCGAGCCGGTCAACGATTGCGAGTTACATTAGCTTTTCATCCGGAGGGATAGAAACGGTAAATGGAAGTGTGCCGCAGGTAAGTAGCGCCGTTCTTCAGCTAACCCGCTATTTTTAATGGGATTGTAGGGATAGAAATTGAAGACCGGAATAAACAAGTTTCTCTTTGCCGTTTTCGGAAATAACCCGTAAGGTGCCTCCTTCTAATTTTAATGTCACTTTCTTTATATCGAATATTTTCTCAGAATTTTCCATTCTGTATTCCCCTAGATATTTCATAGTAAAAGCCCTATTTCTATTTTCGTAACAAAATATTAGAGTCAAACCAATATTAGAGTCCAAATATTAGAGTCAGGTCTATTTAGTTGACATTATTGCTTTACGTCAGTGAGCGGGCTGATAAATTAAAATTCTAGGAGAATGACAATAAAATAGACCTGTCCCCTCTTTTTACTACAGAGAGAGCAAGAGCGACAAAGGGAGCGTCCAGAGGGTCAATACCGCCCATAATCTTATCAGCCTTTTTCAAGTTAGATTTTATCTCAGAAAACGGTATGATCGCTATATTTTCCAGGAGGATGGATAGTATTACATCTAACTCTTCCCTGTTTAAACCGCTTCGCCTGGAAATATAATCTTTGTGAACCTCTATTTCTTCAAGAGCAAATTCAGGCAATAAGAACTCAAAAGAGTCTAAGAGAAGAATTTCTCTGGTAACGGATTTTTTAAGGAGGGCCGAAATGAGAATGTTTGTATCTATCACAAACTTCATCAGGCTTTTTTGTATCTTTTGAGAAGGCCGGACTTGATGACATGATCGATTTCTTCAATGTCTTGTTCAGCAAGTTTGCTTTTAGAGGTGATTGAATCCAGGAGTCTTATTTTTTTAGTATAATTACCTAGGGTGTTGCTGATTACCTTGTTCCAGTTTATTTCTGGATGTTTTGATATGACCTTACTGACTTCAATAGGTATCTGAAAAGAAATTTTTGGCACGGCCTCCTCCAATAAATTATTGTAGATTAAGTTTAGCAATTCGAGTGTATATAATCAATGTTCATGATGAATTTCTTTTTCCTTCCAAATCTTTACTATAAGAAAACGCCTTTGATTTGACATCATGGATATCATTAGGAAATTTGGATGTTTTGAGAAGATAAAAAAAGAAAGGCCAAAAGCCTCCCTTTTTTATTTTTAGTGCTGTATTACTTTGCTTTGCTCGAACCTATTTTGAACAGAAAACGGACTAATCTGCGCGCCTCGTCCGCTCCCTGCAGTCGCGGGGAACAAAAATCAAAAATTTTCCTTATCTTTCTTATTCTTTCGGCGGGAGGTGTGGGGGGAGCCGACAAAAAATGGAAAGAAAAGTTGGCTCCTCAGCAGAATTTGTGGGTTGTTTCCGGTTCTGGCAGATTACCAAGTGTATGATATAAGGCGATTTGTAGGTTTTCTACCGACCGAAAACCGTATGCTTTTCTCATGGTCAGTTTCGCCTTGAGGTTAAATCC
>JACOTA010000014.1 GCA_016178585.1 Nitrospirota bacterium | reverse complement strand
GGTTGGCAACATCCAAATGGAGACCCTGGCATGCGATTGTCTCTTGCATAGGAGACAATATGCCATATATGGATTTGGAAGTCCAGCAAAAAATGAAACCTTACTTTAGGCGGGGGAGACCTGAGTAGTTACAAAATTTTTATATGGTTACGCCTGACGCCCTTCAAAATAAACTTTCCCATTTACCCTCCACCCCGGGGGTTTATCTTTTTAAAAATAATAAAGGGACGATAATTTATATCGGGAAAGCCTTATCGTTAAAAAATCGCGTCAGGTCTTATTTTCAGGCCGGAGCGAATCCTTCCCTGAAAACCAGTCTCATGGTATCGCAGATCGCCGAAATCGACTCCATCGCCACCCAATCGGAACTGGAAGCCCTTTTATTAGAAAGCAATTTGGTCAAAAAACATAAACCCAAATATAATATCGTTCTCCGGGATGACAAGCAGTACCCCTATCTCTGTCTTCCCGTTACCGAAGATTTTCCCCGGTTAAAAATTGTCCGACGCGTTAAAAAAGACGGTAATCTTTACTTCGGCCCTTATGTCCCGACCACGGCCATGCGGGAGACGATAAAATGGATCCAAAAATATTTCCCCTTAGCCACCTGTGCGATAGACATTGACGGAACGGCAGAAAGGGCCTGCATCGAATTTCAAATTAAGCGGTGCCTGGCTCCCTGCACCGGAAATCAATCCAGGGAAGAGTACGGGGCCATTGTCGATCAGGTCAGGCTTTTTCTGGAGGGGAAAGACCGGGAACTCTTAACGGTTTTACAAAAAGAAATGGAAGGGTGCGCCGAGCGTGAACAATTTGAGGAGGCGGGGCGGATACGGGACAGGATTTCTCAAATTTCAAAGGTTTTGGAGCGGCAAAGGGTTTCGTCAACCCGGATGGAAGACCAGGATGTGATCGCCCTGGCCCGTGAAGGAAAATATGCCGACATTCAAATCCTTTTTATCCGCGGGGGTTTATTAATCGGGCGATCCGATTTCTTCTGGGATCAACTCACCGAAGAAAAAGACGAGGAGCTCTATGCCTCATTTATAGAACAATTTTACGCGAAAGAGGGCCTTATCCCGAAGGAAATTTTTGTTCCCATTGAACTCTCTGAAAAAACGTTAATTGAAAGCTGGCTAACCGAAAAAAGGGGCAAGGCCGCTTATTTACGTTCTCCCGGCCGCGGAAAGGATTATCAGCTCCTTCAGATGGCGGAGGAGAATGCCCGGTTGACGCTTCAAACGAAAGTGAGGGCGAAAGAGGGGAGTCGGGCCGTCTTAAAACAGATGGAAAGCCTGTTAAAACTCAATACCCTTCCCCGCAGGATCGAGGGGATCGACATTTCAAACATTATGGGAAGTGATGCCGTAGGTTCCCTCGTGGTGATGACCGATGGAAAAATGAATAAAAATGAATATCGCCGGTATCATATTAAAACCGTGGAAGGGCCAAATGATTTTGCCATGATCCATGAGATTGTTTCCCGGCGTTTTGGCGGTATGAAAGGAAATGTAGATCTCCCGGCGAGCAATGCGAGCAAGAGGGGGAAGCTTCATCCGGCTCTGCCGGTGAAGGGGGCGACGCAAGCCCCTGCAATAGAAAGCCTGCCTGACCTCCTCGTCATTGACGGAGGAAAGGGTCAGCTCTCCCTGGCAAGGGAGGCATTGGGCGAAGCCGGGTTTGGCTCAATTTCACTGGTGGGTCTTGCTAAAGAAAAAGGAGAAAAAGAAGAAAGGATTTATTTTCCGGATCAATCCTGGCCAATGATCCTGGATCCCCGTTCTCCGGTGACCCATTTACTGGTTCAACTGAGGGACGAAGCCCACCGTTTTGCGGTATCCTACCATAGAAATTTACGGGGCAAGCGGATGGTGGCCTCCTTTTTAGATCAAATTCCGGGAGTCGGGGCGGTGCGGAAAAAGGCGCTCTTAAAACACTTTAAATCGGTGACAAGAATAAAAACCGCCGCGCTGGAAGAACTGGAGGAGGTCAAAGGGATGACCGCCGCGGTTGCCCGAAAACTTTATCAGGAATTACATCCTCTGAAATAGCCTTCCTGCCCCAAAATATCCTTTACTTCATTTTATGCTTCTTTCATAATCATCCGGTTATTGCCCATCAGCTTCTTTTTAAAAAATATCAGGGATAACCCAAAAAATGATCCTCGAACAGCCTGAAATCCTTAACAGCCTGAATGACCTTCCTTTAAATACGATTTACAACCTTAATTCAAAAGAGGTGGTTGTCCGCGGTTTTGAATATGTGAAAGGGAGGAGGGTGGAACTTTATGAATGGAACCCTGATTTTTCCGTTTTAACGGCCTATGTCCGGGGAACCCGGCGTTACAAAGTCGAAATTTTTGCGCAAGATGAACAAATAAAATTCTCCTGTACCTGCCCGGCCTGGGTGCCCGCTTTTCCCTGTAAACATGTGATCTGCGTTCTTTTAACGACGAAAAACCTTCTTTCTCCCGATTTAACTTCTATTCCGCTCAACAACTCCTGGTATAAGGAATCTTTAATGGAAAGTCTTTCCATAAACGGCAAAAATGTCTTGAATAAGAAGGCGCCTGTTCAAAAGAAAATGGAAGACAAATACGAAGTGGTCATTCATATCCGGTACGGTGTTCCGGCGCTCTCCCTCCTGAAAAACGGCGCAAAGGTTTTTTCCCCTCAAAGCATTCCCGCGGAATTGAGCGCCTGTTTTTATCACTCTTTTTCCGATTATTCTCCCTCTTATTCGGTAAGGGATATCGCATTCTATTTAGCCCGCTTCGGTAATACCTATCCTCTGGTATTGGAAACCGGACAGGGGAGCCGACCCATCCGGTGGGAGCCGGAATTAAAAGTTAAATCCTGGACCGAACTGGACGCCTCGGAAAAAAAAGTCTCCATTAAAGCCAAATGCCTGATCGATGGCGAGGCCTCTGAAAATTTTTTCCGGTTTTCCGGGTTTTTAGCCGATCTTGAAAAAAACCGGCTGGTCAAAATGGAAAAAGAAGAAGGCGGGTGGCGTTTGTTTGACCGGCTCTACGATCTGTTTTATGGTTCCGGAGAGGGTCCTGACGGGGCAGATCCAGGAGGAGAAGAAGCGTTTTATGCTTCTGACTTTCTAAATGGAGAACGGGTCAATGTTTTTGAGGCGCCGAACGATTATTTTAAATCGGCGCAGATTCTTCTGGGAGCGGATTTTCGGGAGGAGCTGTCGAGCCGTCTGATTTTAAAGGTCAACGGAGAAATTTTTTCCCTTCGGGAAGGAGAGCCGGACTGCCGCCTTGCCATTCATCTTCATCAAAAAAATCCGGAGCAGGCGCAATTAAAAACCGAGACCCGGCTGGGTCAATCGGCAGGGGCTACCCTGACGTCTCTCTTCAGATTGTTCCCCTTGCTTGAAACCGGCAGGAAATTTCATCCGCCATTGAGCGCTCAGAAAAGGAAGAAGGTCCTTTATGATATTTTCTTCAGGCTCCTGCAAGCCGATAAAAAGTCAAAACCGGAAAAAATGATCGGAGAAGGGCTTCTGGAAGGAGATTTTAGCCGGCCTGAAACTAAAAGATCGGCAAAGCAGGTATTGCGGTATTTTTATTCTGTTTTTAAAGCGGAGGATGAACGGATCTGGTTGAATGAAGGAAAATGGTTTGTCAGCAGGAATGACAAATCAAAAGAGGCTCTTCTTTATCAGATCCCTTATGAGTTATTTGGAATAGAGGTTTTTAAAGGGATGACAGTCCATGATGAACTCGCTGTTCCCTTGAACAGACTTCATGAAAACCTCTCTGCTCTTTATTTGAAACTTAAAGAGCATGGAATAGAACTTTACTATAATCATAAACGGGTCAGGAGTTCGTCGTGGGAGTTTTCATTTGATCTGACCCGGTCATCCGGAATCGATTGGTTTGAGATTAAACCTGAAATCCGCTGCGGCGGAGACGAGGTCAGAGAAGACATGTGGCGCGATTTTCTGAACCGGAAGGGAGTCGTCGAGAAAGAAGATTCTGTCCAGGTGGTGGATTCGAACGCGCAGGAAATCATGAAATCGATTCTTGAGATTTCCCGGACCTCCGGTCCGGGGAAAGAAGAGAGGAAAGAGATCGTCAGAATGCCCCGGCTCCGGCTTCTCGATTGGATTGACCTGCGAAAACAGGGTGTAACGGTAAAACTCTCGCCGGAAGATGAGCGGCTGATCGAACGATTGACCCATTTTGAAAAAATTGAAAAAACACCCCTGCCGGCCAATCTCAAAGTAAAACTGCGCCCCTATCAAAAAGAGGGATATGATTGGCTCGTATTTCTCTATCAGCACAGGCTGGGAGGGTGTCTGGCCGATGATATGGGATTGGGCAAAACGCTTCAGGCCATCAGCCTGTTAGGCGGAATTAAGGAGGCTTGCGTTATTCCCCTTCATCCCGTCCGGAACCCCCATCTGGTTGTCGTCCCGACATCCCTTGTTTTTAATTGGGAAAATGAAATCGCCCGGTTTTATCCTGACTTGAAAGTCCACGTTTATACAGGCAAAGAGAGGAGAGTAGACTTTAAAGACGCTGATCTGGTCATCACAACGTATGGGTTTGTCCGGAGGGACATCGAACTCTTAAAAGAGATTCCGTTCCATGTCATTGTCTTTGACGAAGCTCAGGCCGTTAAAAATATCTACGCCGATACCACCGGAGCCGTACGGCAGTTGAAAGGGTACTTCAAACTCGTGATGACCGGGACACCGCTTGAAAATCATCTTGGAGAATACTACTCCCTGATTGACCTCTCTCTACCCGGTTTGCTGGGAGAATATGATCAGTTCAAGCCGTTGATTAAGGTTGAGACGTCTCCTTCCCTTGACAGGTTTCTCTGCAGGACCCGGCCGTTTGTGTTGAGGAGGACAAAAGAAAAAATATTAAAAGACCTTCCTCCGAAGATAGAGACGAATATCTATCTGGAGTTGACGAAGAAACAGAAAGAGCTCTATCAACTGACCGTTGCCCGCACAAAATCGATTATTGATGACGCTTACCGGATGAAAACCGGCCCCCAGGCGCAGATCATCGCTCTGACCGCCCTGTTACGGCTCAGGCAGATCTGCGTTTCCCCCCGGTTAATCGACCCGAAAAACATGGAGCCTTCCCCGAAGATTGAATTTTTAACCGGGCAGCTAAAACAGGTTTTGGAAGAGGGGTACAGCGCCCTTGTTTTTTCCCAGTTCACTTCATTTCTGGATATTCTGGAAGAGGCTTTGAGAAACGAAGAACTCGGGTTTTCCAGACTGGATGGTTCGACGCTTGCCGGCAAAAGAAAAGATCTCGTTAATGAGTTTCAGGCGGGTGAGAAGCCCGCTGTTTTCTTGCTCAGCTTGAAGGCGGGGGGCCAGGGGTTGAACCTGACCCGGGCTTCGTATGTCTTTCATCTCGATCCCTGGTGGAATCCGGCTGTCGAAAACCAGGCTTCCGATCGGGCCCACCGGATCGGGCAAACGAACAAGGTCACCATCATGAGAATCCTCATGCGCCATACGATTGAAGAAAAGATGATGGAATTGAAGAAAAAGAAGCTGGCCCTCTATGAAGCGGTTATGGGAGATTCCTTACGGACCGGAAAAGGTTTTTCAATCTCCAGGTCTGATTTTGATTTCCTCCTGGCAGATTGAGGTTCAAGGTTTGACTCATTTATCGGTTTTGTGGTACAAAGAGAGCGATAACCTTTGTTCGCAATTGAAAGAAAGGTTCAGAAATTCTAAATTATAGAGGATCGGGTCATGTCAGGTCATTCTAAATGGGCGACGACAAAACATAAAAAAGCGATTATCGATGCCAAACGGGGCAAAGCCTTTACCAAAATTATTCGTGAAATTACCATTGCCGCAAGGATTGGGGGAGGAGACCCTGAAGGAAACCCCCGGTTAAGGGCCGCCATTCTAAAAGCCAAAGATGTCAATATGCCTGCCGATAATATTCATAAAGCCATTGCCAAGGGGACCGGTGAGCTTCCAGGGGTGAATTACGAAGAGATCCGGTATGAAGGATACGGCCCGGGAGGGGTCGCGATGCTTTTGGATATTACCACAGATAATAAGAACAGGACGGCTCCTGAAATCCGCCAGATTTTTTCAAAACATGGCGGTAATTTGGGAGAAGCCGGTTGTGTTGCCTGGATGTTTCATAAGAAAGGGTTTATCACGGTTGACAAAAATAAGGTAAAAGAGGACGACCTGATGAACCTTGTGCTGGACGCCGGGGGCGAAGATATAAAAACGACCGACACCCAGTACGAAGTCTATACCGACGCTCATTCCTTTGAAAATGTTAAAACGGCGCTGAAAAACAATCATATTGAAACCTCTTACGCCGACGTGACGATGGTTCCCCAGACCTATATCAAGTTAGAGGGAAAAGACGCGGCTCAAATGCTTCGTCTGATGGATATGTTGGAAGATCATGACGATGTTCAAAACGCCTACGCGAACTTTGATATTTCGGATCAGTTAATGGAACAACTCGTCTCCGCCAAATGAGAGTGTTGGGAATTGATCCCGGAACCCAATCTACAGGTTATGGAATCGTTGATGAAAACTCCGGAAAGCTTTCCTGTGGAGGAATGGGAGTCATCACGACAACATCCAGCCTTCCCCTATCCAAAAAACTTAAAAAAATTCATGATGGACTCGTTGAAGTCGTTGAACAGTTCTCTCCCGAAGCCATTGTTGTGGAGAACACCTTTTTGTCCAAAAACATTCAGATTGCTTTTAAGTTAGGTCAGGCCAGAGGGGTGGCCCTGCTGGTAGGAGAGCTTTACGGCCTTTCGGTCGCTGAATATACCCCCACTCAGATAAAGCTCGCCATTACCGGCTATGGCGCGGCCCAGAAAACCCAGGTCCAAATGATGGTAGGCCGGCTTCTTTCGCTCAAAGAAACCCCTCAATCCGATCATGCGGCCGATGCGCTTGCGGCGGCAATTTGCCACCACCATTCCATTAAAATGAACCAGATTTTAACGCCGCGTTGAGGCGTAGGGTAAAAGAGAGAGGCGCAGGCTTTGCCTGGCCGAACGCGGGGTTCGGGGGCATTGAGAGTGAGTTTCTCGAAGGCCCCTGAATATGAATAGATGAAGCAACCGGCTTAGCCGGTGCGGAACGCGGGGTTCGGGGGCATTGATAGTGAGTTTCTCGAAGGCCCCTGAATATGAATAGATGAAGCAACCGGCTTAGCCGGTGTGGAACGAGGGGTTCGGGGGCATTGAGAGTGAGTTTCTCGAAGGCCCCTGAATATGAATAGATGAAGCAACCGGCTTAGCCGGTGCGGAACGAGGGGTTCGGGGGCATCGGAGGATTTCACGGAGTGAAACCGCACGGGCCCCTGAATATGATAAGGTATGATTGCCTGGCTGAACGGCACGCTTATTCATAAAACGCCCCAGATGATCATCCTGGACGTTAACAATGTCGGGTACCAGGTTCAAACCTCTTTACCGACTTTTTATGCTCTCCCGGAAATTAAAACATCGGTTAGCCTCTATATTTACACCCATGTCCGGGAAGATGCGATTTTGCTGTTTGGATTTTTAACCCAGGCCGACCGGGAGCTTTTCACGCTTCTTTTGGGAGTCTCGGGAATAGGCCCAAAACTGGCAATAACGATTTTATCAGGGTTATCGTCCCATGAATTAATCAAAGCGGTTCAGCAAGAGGATCTGGCAAAACTCAGTTCAATTTCCGGGATCGGGAAAAAAACAGCGGGAAGAATGCTCCTTGAATTAAAAGAAAAGATAAATAGTTTGGCTCTGGAAATAAAAATCTCGCCCCTGTCGCTTTCCGTGGAACCCTTCGAACCTCGAAGCTCGCGATTAGACGATGTCCTTTCCGCACTGGTTAATTTAGGGTATAATCGTTTGACGATTAGACCCAAAATTGAAAATTTTATCCGGACAAATCCAGAATTGTCTGTTGAAGGATTGATCAAGGAATCGTTAAAACTGCTGGGCCAGGGATAGGAAAAAAGAAAAATGGATTCCGGTATCTTCCAGCCTGAACAAAACGAAGAAGAGTCTAAAATAGAACAAAATCTTCGTCCGCAGAGCCTGTCTCAATATGTCGGTCAGGACCGAATTAAAGAAACGCTCAAAATCTATATAGAAGCCGCTAAAAAAAGGGGAGAGGTCCTGGACCATGTTATTTTTTACGGTCCCCCCGGTCTCGGAAAGACGACGCTGGCGTATATTATAGCCAGGGAGATGGGGGTCAATATTAAGGCGACCTCCGGCCCCGCCATCGAGCATCAAGGCGATCTGGCGGCTATTCTCAGTAATTTGACGGATAAAGATGTTTTCTTTATCGATGAAATTCACCGTCTCACGCCCTCTGTCGAAGAGATTCTTTACCCCGCGATGGAAGATTTTCAACTCGATCTCATTATTGGTCAGGGGCCGTCGGCGAGAACGATTAAAATTGACCTCCCAAAATTTACGCTCGTGGGGGCTACGACCCGGGCGGGTCTGATTACTTCCCCCCTTCGCGACCGTTTTGGCGTCGTCCAACGGCTTGATTTTTACACCCCAAAGGAGTTGGCCACCATTGTTAAACGCTCTGCCTCCATTTTAAATGTTTCCATTGATGAAAAAGGTTCTTTTGAAATCGCGGGCAGGTCAAGAGGAACGCCGAGAATTGCGAATCGTCTTCTGCGCCGGGTCAGGGATTTCGCCGAAATCAGGGCGGAAGGAGCGATTACCCTTGACGTTGCCAAAGAGGGTTTAGCCCTTCTTGAAATAGACTCCCTGGGGCTTGATGCGATGGACCGAAAACTCCTCAGAACGGTTATTGAGAAGTTCGGGGGAGGTCCGGTGGGTGTGGATACGCTGGCCGCCGCCATGAATGAAGAAAAAGAGACCCTTGAAGATGTCTACGAGCCCTACCTGATTCAAAATGGATTTATCGACCGGACCCCGAGGGGAAGGCAGGCAACGGAAATGGCTTACTCTTTGTTTGGCCTGAAAAAAAATCTGCTTAAAGAAACCGCCGGAGAAATCCAGGCAAAACTCCTTTAAACTTTAATCGGCTGCTCGACGGTTCTCAAGGGTCTGGAATGACCGTCTCTCCGACGCCGGCGAAGTTATCCTCATCTCTGGATTTTTACATTAGGGTGGGATAAGCAAACTTCGCCGAAGTCTCCGTTCAGGTCACACCAGGCCCTTTCGTATGAAAGGCCACCGCTCGTTGGAAATGATTTTAAACAAGTTAAATGCTGTAGAGGCCCATTTCGATGACCAGGATTGCTGTAAATCCCAGGACCAGATTGACGATGGTAAGGTTTTTCATGGCAGGAAGCATATCCTCAATGGCATGATAGTGTTGTTCCGCTTCTTTGGGTTCGGGTTTGCGGAGGAGCGCGCGGTAATGAATTCTAAAGTCAAAAAAATAACCGAAAAAAAGATACCCGAATAAAACAAACATCAATCCAACGATCATGAATTTCAACAAAAGGAGCATTCCCAGCCGGGAAACGAGAGAGACTTTTTGTTCAACAAAAACCCGGATCAGCATATCCGATCCCGAAATGAGCAAAAGGGTAATTGAAGCCCAGGTCATCATTAAAAACCTCCTGATGATCGGGAACAGGAGAGGGAGCCGAACCGGAAGTTCCTGGGTCTTTAAAAAGGGCTGAAGGGCAACAAGTTGAAACATCATTCCCCCGACCCAGGTGATAAAACCCAGAAAATGGAGGAATCTCATGACGGCGTCAACACTCATAGGCTTGGTCCTTTTGAAAGAAGATTAATGGGGGACGCTATTGATGAGGTTTAGAAACTCATCTCTGGTTTTTTGGTCTTTTCGGAAAGAACCGAGCATGGCGCTGGAAACCGCCAGGGTGTTTTGTTTTTCAACGCCCCGCATCATCATACAGAGGTGCTGGGCTTTCATCACCACCCCGACCCCTAAAGGTGAAATCGTTTCCTGAATGGCTTCGGCGATCTGCTTGGTTAGACGTTCCTGCACCTGCAGGCGCCGGCTGAACACTTCAACGATCCGCGGAAGCTTGCTTAATCCGATGACTTTTTTACTTGGAATATAGGCGACATGGCACTTTCCGAAAAACGGAAGGAGGTGGTGTTCGCAGAGGCTAAAAAAATCAATGTCTCTGACAATCAGCATTTCTTCGTATTCGATGTCAAAGAGCGCGTCATTCAGGATTTCTTTTAAATCCTGTTTGTACCCCTGCGTAAAGAATTCCAGCGCCTTTTGTACCCGCTCAGGGGTTCTCGCCAGGCCATCCCGCAGGGGATCTTCTCCCAAAAGCAGAAGCTGGCGTGCGATCAGTTCCCGCATCTCTTTATTCTTGTCGTTATCCTCTTTATTTTTTTTCATGCTAAGGGTTGCTCCGATCGGCTTCGAAACGGGAATTATCCATAATATTCAAAGTAATTATCCCGGGTTTCAATCAGTTTTAACTTATAGAGGCGGTTCGATAGAAAAGGGGTCAACCGGTTCCAGATAATAACCAGAATATTTTCAGCCGTGGAGACCTTGTCTTTAAATTCTTCAAAGTCTTGATCCAGAAAATGATGGTCATACCGTTCAACCACTTCCTTCTGGATATGGTGATCTGGACTTTCAGGGTCGTCAATAACCCCACCGGCCGGATCAAAAGTCCCTTTTAAAGTGACCTCTAAAACATAATTATGGCCGTGGCTGTTCGGATTGTTGCATTTTCCGTAAATCCTTTGGTTTTCCTGATCGGAAAGCTGCTTGGAATGAAGCCGATGGGCCGAAGAAAACCGGTAGGTTTTGGTGGTTAAGAACAATTTTTTTTCCATAGGCGTCCCTTTTTGGGAAACGAAGCAATCCGAAAAAGAATCTTCGTTTTCGTAAAGTCGTATTCTGGAGAGGTTCAGTCCCTTATTTTGAAGTTGAAAATGTTCTCCAAGGGTTCTGGCGATATTTTCAACTGTCGGAAGTTTGTTCTGAAAATAAGGGGTGTCGAGGTTCAGGTGTTTATGATCGAACTCATTTAACAGCTGAACGACCTTTTCTTTAAGCTCAACCGTATTGATGACCATTCCGGTAATCGAATCAACCTCGCCTTCAAGAGAAAGCTCCAAAAGATAATTATGTCCATGGGTATTGGTTTCTTTTCCAAAGCGCCGGACATTTTCATCCTGGTTCCACCGGGAATTAAAATAAAAATGAGACGATGAAAATTCAATCCGTTTTGTAAGATATAACAAACTCATCGGTTTAAACTAAACCTTTAACCCCACATGGCATCAGGGAACCTGAGGCGTTCGACTGGTTTTCCTTCCTGAATATGTTCTTTGACGATGGCCGCCACGTCAGCCGGAGAGGAGACCTTTTGATACCAAACGGCATCGGGATAGACAATCACCAGGGGGCCCAGGGGGCAGGGGCCGACGCAGGTGGAACCGGTGACGATAACATCTCCAAAAAGGTTGTTTTTTTCGATTTCGGCCATGAAATGGGTGAGTAACGGGTTTGATCCTTTTTCTCCGCAAGACCCCCTGGGGTGGCCTGGAGGGCGGTTATTGGTGCAAACGAGAACGCAAGACCAGCGATAGACTTCGCACCCACTTATTAATCATGTCATTGCGAGCACCGAAGGGTGCGTGGCAATCTTATCGTAAAGTCTTGAGATTGCTTCACTTTGTTCGCAATGACAGCTTTCTAACTCTGTTCTTGGGCCTGAACCCGGGTATCCGTTCCTTGAGTTCTACCCCGGTGACTGAGTAATAACCCCGGAGGGCTTCAGGCCAGTGCGTTCAGGACTTCCTGGATATGGTTATCGACTTTTACTTTACGAAAAATCTGCTTGATCTTCCCCTCGGGGTCAATGACGAAGGTTGACCGCTCAATTCCCCAGTATTTTTTTCCGTACATGTTTTTTTCTTTATAAACGCCGTATTTTTCCGAAACGGCGTGGTCTTCGTCAGACAGAAGGGCAAAGGTAAGGGAGTATTTTTTGATAAACTTCTGGTGGGAATCAAGCGAATCGTTGCTTACACCCAGGATAACTGCCGAAGCTTTATTAAATTGACTCAATTCATCCCGGAATCCGCAAGACTCTTTCGTGCATCCTGGCGTATCGTCTTTCGGATAAAAATACAAGACGACAGATTTTCCTTTAAGAGATTTTAATGAAATGTTTTCTCCCGTGGAAGAGGGTAGATTAAAATCAGGGGCTTTATCCCCCGCTTCAAGTTCCTTGGCCATCATGTTTCTCCTGCAAATTCTCTGAACGACAGGCGTTTATCCTGGTTCAGAAGGGGAAGAGGGTTTAATTTCTAACGTCTGGAATCGAATCAATTCCATTAATCTTTTTGCCTGCTGCGGTAAATTTTCTGATTCCAAAAGAAACTGTTTTTCTAAATTCGAGAATTGCAGGCTATAACAAAGCATATGAATTAAAGTTTCATCGTCAACGCCTGTTTTTAAGAGAGAAAGGAACTGTTCGTATCCTTTCGTCCGATTGGCCAGTTTTTTAAGGAGGGTGAGCAAATCTTCTTTCAGTTTAAGAGGTAAATTTCCGCCAGTTTTATCCTGAGTAAAAGGCTCTACCAGGGCCTGACGGTAATTTTTATCAAAAAACTGATCCTTAACCGAAAACCTGAAAAGACCCTTTAAAATAATATTGAAACGCCTGTCTTCGAGACGCTCAACGGTGACCAATTCGCCGGCGCATCCCTCGGAACAAATTTCAGGTTTGTCATAATAGGTATTCTCCCATCCGTCCTTTAGGAGCACCATGCCGATAATCTTTCCCTTTTTTTCCGTGTCTTCAACCATTTCACGGTAACGGGGCTCAAAAATGTGGAGGGGGAGATAAGTTTTTGGAAAAAATACCACATTCGGAAGCGGAAACAGAGGAATGATCTTGGGGTAAATTGAAGTTTTCATCATAGTGGCTTAAACTAAAAGATATCTTTTGACCGATTTAAGAAACGCTTCTCCCCTTTTTATGAAATCGTTAACTTCTTCATCCGTGAATTTTTTTCCTTTTTCATTTTCTTCTTTAACCCTGAAGATGTCTTCAATTTTGTTTTCCCAGCGGGAAGAATCTTTTTTCAGCAAGCCGGCTCGAATTACTTTTTCAAAAAAGGTTTTTTTTAATTCGGAGTGGCTCCGGCAATGAATGTCCTGTTTGAGTAGGAGGGTTTCCATCCCGTAATAAAAGACATTATAAAGACTATTCAGCAAACTTCGGGTTTTGTTGTCTTTGAAAAGAAGGTGAACTTCCTGCAAAGACTCCTCAGCCATTTGAAGAGAAAATAAAATCCGTTCAGTCGAGATCATGCAAGTAAATTAACATATCCCCTGAATAACGGTCAATTAGTTTTGGGGAATGACGGGAGCGAGGTAGTGTTCGTAAAGAGACGAATACCGCCCTTTTTTTTCTAAAAGGTCCGCATGGGATCCGTGTTCAACCACCTGCCCATGGTCGATGACCAGAATCTTGGATGCGTTTCGCACGGTGGAAAGGCGGTGGGCGATAATGAAGGTTGTTTTTTGAGCCGTTAAAATTTCCAGGGCCTCCTGAATTTTAAGTTCTGTTTCCGTGTCGATGTTGGAGGTCGCTTCATCCAGGATAATGATTGAGGCGTTTTTCAAGATCGCTCTTGCGATGGCGATCCGTTGTTTTTGTCCGGTTGAAAGCTTGATGCCCCGTTCTCCGATCCAGGTGTCGTATTTCTCCGGAAAGGTTTGAATAAACTCATCTGCCCGGGCGGCAATCGCGGCGCTTTTGATCTCTCCGTCTGTCGCATTCAGAAGGCTGTATGCGATATTTTCCCGGATCGTTCCGTTAAAGAGAAAGGGTTCCTGGGCAACCATTCCAAATTGACTCCGCAAATAAGAAAGGTCAAAATTTCGAAGGTCTTCACCGTCAATTGAAATGCTCCCCCTTTTAACATCGTAAAACCGCATTAAAAGCTTGATCAAAGTGCTCTTTCCCGCCCCGCTGGGCCCGACCAGCGCGATCTTTTCTCCCGGGAAGGCTTCAAAACTTATCTCTTGAATGACCGGAACCTCCGGCCGGTAATAGAAAGAGACCTGATTAAATTGAATATGACCTTTCGGTTTGGATTCCGGAATAACGGGATAGGCGGAATTTACGATTTCCGGTTTTTGGTCGATAATTTCAAACACCCGTTCTCCCGAAGCCAGGGCATGTTGAAGCATATGATTGACAGAGTGGATTTGGTTAATCGGCACATAAAAAAGGGCCAGGTAAGAAAGAAAAGCAATTAATTCTCCGATGGTCATCGAGCCTTGAGTGACCTGAGTCGTTCCGAAACCAAAAACCACCAGGGTCCCAAGCGATCCGATGAAAATCATTCCAGGAGAATAAAGAGACCAGAGGCGGGACACCTTCAAACTTTCCTTGCAGTACTCGCCGCTGGCTTGATTAAACCGGGAAATTTCAAAATCATGGGCATTAAACGATAACGTCTCGCGAATTCCTGAAATAGAATCTTGAATGCGGGAGTTTAGGACAGCTGATTTTTCGCGAATATTGTGGTAAAGGCGGTGGATTTGTTTTGTAAACTTAAACGCGCTCAAAACCAAAAGGGGAATCGGAATCAAAGCCAGGACCGCAAGCCTCCAGTTTAAATAAAAAAGAACCGTTGTGATTCCGAGCAGGGTAAAAACCGCGACGGTCATGCTTTCAATGCCGTCAATAAAAATTCGCTCTACGTTGTTAACGTCGTTATTGACCCGCGACATAATTTCGCCCGTCGACCGGTTCTCAAAAAAGCTCAGAGAAAGTCTTTGGAGGGACCGGTAAACATGATCCCGGATATCATAGATCACTTTTTGCTCTAATTGATTGTTCAGGCGAATTCTTAAAAGGGTGAGCAGGTTTTTAAATAAGTAGGCGAAAACAAGTCCCGCGATGATCCATTTTAGCAATGAAAGATTATTTTCCTTGATGACATTATCAATGGTTAGCTTAATAAGCCATGGAGGGAGCAGATCGATCAGGGTAATCATCCCGGCTGAGAAAAGCGTTAAAAAAGCAAGTGGCCGGTAGGGCCTGAGATAACGGGTAACTCTGAAAAGGGATTTCATGCGACCGGGATTTGTTCTTTATTCCCAAGGGCGTAGCGGTTAAATTCTTCCAATTGGGAGAGACTGGTCACGTCGCTGATTTGATCAACAAACAACCTCCCATGAAGATGATCAATTTCATGCTGAAGGATGACAGCCAGGAACGTGTCGGTTTCGATTTCGATTTTCTCTCCCTTTCGATCAAGCGCTTTTAAGGCGGTCTTTTTTGATCTTTTAACCTTTCCCCTTAAATTATCGACACTTAAACATCCCTCCCATCCTTCCACCTTTTCCGGAGAGAGAAAGGTAAAGAGCGGATTAACAAGAACCAGAAGCGAAATTTCGGGCGCTTCGGTATAACGGGGATTTAAATGAGATTCGATGACGACCAGTTGTTTGGATTGAAAGACCTGCGGCGCGGCAAGTCCTACGCCGTCTTTTGCCCGCATCGTTTCGATCATATCGTCAATAAAGAGTTGAAATCCCTCAGATAACAATTCTTCTATGGAGACCGGTTCGGCAATTTTTCGTAAAATCGGGTTTCCAAGTTTTGCAATGGGCAAAACAGCCATTTTTAATTTTAACCTCTATAGACAATAAAAATACTTACTTTTCTTTGTATTTTAACACACTTGAAAATCTATTGACAAGAAGAGGCTTCGTTTGATACTTTGGAGCGCTTAACCCAGTTGAGAATCCTGGCCGTTGAGAAGGGCTCAGGTGCTAGGCCGCAGCCTTGAGGACGACTGAGGCGTACAATGATGTACGTTGAAGGAGGCCGAAAGGCGAGAACGCAGCAAATGGGCCGTTATCAACGGATCATGGTAATGCCGAGATAGCTCAGTAGGTAGAGCAGAGGCCTGAAAAGCCTTGTGTCGGGTGTTCGATTCACCCTCTCGGCATCCTTTTTTCTCCCATCTTTTCAATCACTTCCAATAGTTTTATTCTCACTCGTCTCTCTCAAAAAATGCAAATTGCTACCACCGTTTCAAAAAGTCGATTTCCTGCGACTAGAAACAGACATTCGGTTTCACCCTTAATTAAAAAATTCGGTGAATAATCTGGATTAAATCGCTTAGATGAGAAAATGAACTGAAATTGTACAGGGAGTAGTATAACGTCTCGTTGCAGAGGCTGTTTATAAAACCATAGTAAACAGGTTACAACAGATGGGGGAATTTCAGCTGGCCAAGACTGGAGGATTTTGGGTGGCCACCGGGGGTAGAGTTCCTTCCTCTAATTCTTCCTCGAAAATAAATTCCTCCGGTTCTATTTTGATATACGCTTTCGCTTCCGGTATTTCTTCATATCCCCCTTTTTTTCTTTGTATGAAAGATAAAAACCATATCAAAATAGGTCTTTGGGGTTCTTATTCACGCAAGAAATAAAATAGCATTTTAAGTCCTATTAAGTTAGGCGGCTGCCTTGTTTGCTTTTACAAAAAGATTAACTTTTTCATAGGTTTGGAGGACTTTAATAATCCCAAAAATACTGTCTGCCCGGGGATTACCACCTGGTCCAAGCATTCGATGAATACTTTTACTCGATTTTTTTAATTCGTTCGCGAGCCTTTCGAACGTTATGGTGGCATTAATATAATCCCGGAGCATGGCTTTCCCAGCCGCTAGGTCTCCGACCAGAAACTCAGTAATGGCTTCAGAAAGTAACTGTTGCCGAAATTTTGAATCATGGGAAGCTCGTTCCATAATCGTTCTTCTAAAAGTTCTGGTTAATGGCATATTCTTTCTCCTACGCTTTCTTTCTTAATTTAAATCTAGCCCATCGCTCATGAGCGATTTTAATGTCATTCTTTTGACTTTTCTTTGCACCCCCGGCGAGAAGGATAATAAGCTGATTCCCATCTTGACCGAAATAAATCCGATAACCTGGTCCAAAGTCTATTTTGTATTCAAAAACTCCTCCCCCTACCGATTTTATATTCGACGAGTGGCCCTGTTCCAATCTATATAATACCGTACTTACTTTTGCGGCAGCTTGACTACCAAGACCAGCGATAGACTTCGCACCCACTTATTAATCATGTCATTGCGAGCACCGAAGGGTGCGTGGCAATCTTATCGTAAAGTCTTGAGATTGCTTCACTTTGTTCGCAATGACAGCTTTCTAACTCTGTTCTTGGGACTTAGGTACAGGCCGACAGAAAATTGACCTGCATTGCCTGCCCCTAAATTACAAACTAAATCGAAGATAATAGAGTCGGTTCCGGATGCGACGCTCGCAGGGCCACTGACTGCATTCTCCACCAAATCAGGGCCAATCGCTGGACGATGACAATCACCTTAACTTTGTCACTTTGTGAATCAAAACGATAAATTAGAGGTTTTTGACTGAAATCAACAGTTGAAGGTAATCGACAAATGAAGTAGATTACAAACTAAAACGGATACGAAAGATCATTTGTTTATATTTATGTGTATCAGAACATTCGCACAGAAACCTTGGGTCAGCACCCTCGCCTATGCGGCTATTGTTGCTTTCTTGAGCGCCTGCTCGACCTCAGCGCTCATTCAGAAAAATGATCCTGCCTTTTCCGAGGCCCAGCAGCGCTTGGAGCGAACTGCAAAAATGGTGGATGAACTTAAGTCCCCGTCACCCGAACGAACTTTGTTTCTTCAGGCGGAAAGTTTCTATCGCTACCGTTATGAGCCTCCGCCACGAGGAGCAGCGTCGTATATTGCTGAGGGCGCCGCTGCCATCACTGATTTCCCAGGGTTTCAGTCCCTGGCTGGGTCATTTGATTTATTTGATCTTCGTTATCGTGCTCCGGACAGCGCAGTCCAACTTTGGGAATCACTGCTCACACACTATCCGCAGACAACATTGAAACCGTTTACCCTGTATCGGCTGGGTTGGGCTTACCGCAGTGTAGGAGCAAAAGGTCTACCTCGCCAGTCGCCTGATACCGCATTTGACGAGCTCATCAAAGATCAACCTGCTTCAACGCTGGCGGCATTAGCGCAGGAGGCAAAAACAGTTCCGTGGAAATCGAAAAAGACCGCTACCGCGCGTTCGCTAACACCTGGATTGGGGCAAATGTATGTTGGTGAAACTCGCAATGGCCTGATCCGCCTGGGAGTGGCAATTGCGGCCCTGGTGGCCGTCGTGGTGCCCATTTACACTGCGGCCCATGGAGGGGATGAACTGACCTGGAACCATGACTGGCCGCTCCTTGCAACTGGCGTTGGCGGCCTCATCGTCCTGAGTTTCGACTACACATCCTCATATGAGGATGTCATGCGTGGTGTTGTTCAGTGGAATGAACGTGCAGAAGCTGATTTTAATCGGACTCACCCAATGGCTCCATAATGGAGTCTCCTGGATATAGGGTCATGCAGATGTTTTTGATTGTTTTAAACTTTCCGATTTGTAACCCGCAGATTGTGTCTTCCCGCTTTTTCACGGACTCGTAGGGTAGGCTGGAATCTGAATTTCTGTGGAATTATGCTAATGATTAAAAACATAAGTTTCATCAATCCTGCTGCCATTTTGCTACCACTCTTAGCCAACTTACCCTGATCTAGGGCGATCCACCATGATTTTTTAATGACCTAAGCTCTTGATAAATCAGGATGGATCATATTGGATAAGTGTTAAGAAGTCCTGAAAAGCCTTGTGTCGGGTGTTCGATTCACCCTCTCGGCATCTTTTTTTCTGGCACCGCTTAAAGAGAGGAAAAGAAACCGCGAAACGCGGGGTTTTCTAAAAATCTCCCTCCGAGGTGGCCGGCAATCAGTTCCCCTTTCGCATTGATTAGAAAGAAAGTCGGAGTCCCTCTGATCCCATAGGCTTCCGAGACCACGTTGCCCTGATCGTAAGCTACGGGGAAAATAAACGTGCTGGAGTGGGACTGTACATATCCTCTGATATTTTCCTCTTTATCGGCAAATCCAATGGTGACAAGTTGGAGTTTTTCCCGCTTCTGCTCGTAAAGCTCTTTAACATGAGGCAACTCTTGTTGACAGACATGACACCAGGAGGCCCAGAACATCACAAGAGTCGGTTTTCCCTTTAATGAATCGGTGCTGATGACTTTACCCTCTAACGTTTTTAAGGTAAAAGGGATGGCAGGAATCGATTGTCCCGCTGAAAGGGATGAAACTGAACCGATCATAAAAAAAAGAACCAGCCAAAACGAAAATCGATGGACAGGCTTCATAAGACTCCTTAACAAGAGACAAGATATCTTTTACAATTAAAATTTTAACCTATTTAAATGCTTAATTCTACACTATTTGCCCGCGCGCTCTCCATTTCGCTGGGGGAAAATCAATATGCAGGCAACGATGAATACGATTAGGGCCGCGGAAGCAGAGTAACAACTCAACGCGAGGCCGCCTGCATTCAGTGGCTTATCCAGAAAATCCCCCACGACAGCGCCAAGAGGTCGGGTAAGGATAAAAGCCGCCCAGAAAAGCAACGTTCTAGAGATATTTGTCCCGTAATAGACAGCCACGACCAATCCCAAAAGCATGCTGAAGACGATGGCCCCGCCTCCGTATCCAAGGCCAGCCGTATCAGCCGTCCAGTCTCCCAGTGCGGTGCCCAGAGTCTGGGAAAACATGATCGTCATCCAATAGAACATCTCTTCATTTGGCGAACTTACCGTATCAACAGAAACAGATCCCAGCGACCCATACCAAATAGCCAAAGAAACCATCAGCAAAATCAGCAACAGTAAAGATCCTCCTGCATAGCCGATCCCGAGCGAGCGATCCGCAAAATCGGCCAAAGTTGTTCCGACTGTCGTGGTCGCAATGATGGTCGTCCAGTACAGAAAAGGGTGAAAACGCTCAGCTTTGATTTGTGCAGTCACTGCGACGAGAAAAATCACGGCAAAGATTGCGGTTCCTACCAGATAACCCAGATTCATCGACATCGACACTGCGTCACCACCAGTTTCTCCCAGGGTGGTGGCAGCGATTTTCATGATCCAGAAGATCAAGGTCACTTCTGGCACCTTGCTCAAAGCGTGTTCAGCGGTATTGTTCATACGGTTCTAACTCTTTTATTTGCTCGATATACAGGTGCCATGACTCAGCACGATCCACGTAACCGAAAGATCCCTGGACGTCACTGTCTCAATGCTCAGGCTCACGTTCCTCTCGGACGCCCAATCATGAGTATACAGACCGGCATAATCTGCGAAACATCGGTTACCGCTCCGTATAATATGCCTTTGATACGAAAGTGACAATCCCCATCATCTCAGCCACTTGAGTCTTACAGACCTTGTTATCGTCGCGTCTAATATGAATCAATAGAAGACCTGCCGATTCAAACTTGAAATCTACGACAAAGAGTAAAATTTCCAATTACTCGACTTCAGGAAGGAATTAAGCGGCTTTCCTGATCTTTGATGATTTTATAACTTTACCTTTCGCTTCAACGGTAAGTTTCAGACCCATTGATCGCAACAGACTGAAGACACTTTTAATTTCCGGATTTCCTTTCTCAGAAAGCATGCGGTAGAGATTCTCTCTATTCAGACGTGCTTTTTCCGCAACAGAAGTCATGCCTCCGTGCGCCTCTGCTACATTCCTCAGTGCAAGCAAAAACAGAGCGCGGTCATCTTCCTCCATTGCCACATTTAGATAGGCAGCCGCTTCCCGAGGGTCTTTCAGGGCTTCAATAAGGTCTTCCTGATAGGTCGTTGTCTTTTTAGTCATCTTTTTTTCTCCTTTTATGATCTTGCCAATACTTCCCTGCACGGGCAATATCCTTGTTTTGTGAAGACTTATCACCGCCCATCAAAAGCAGAATGAGTGTTTTCTTCTCAAGCGCATAATACACACGATAGCCTGGCCCGTAATCGATCTTCAGTTCATACACTCCTTCGCCAACTGAACGGTTCTTGCCGAGGTTGCCAAGCCGCACCCGATCTAGCCTGATTCGGATTTTTTGCCTGGCCGTGATATCCCTAACGTTGTCGAGCCAATCTTTAAATGGTTTTTTTCCCGTTTCGGTCAGGTAGTAGGCAATGGTGTAAGGGAAGGATTCCACAAATAAATTATAGCTTATAAGCTACAATAATGCAAAGGCATTTTTCTCTGAAGTCTGGACACACAACTTAGTTAGTGTCTGAACGAAAACCCTATATTTTTTACGGATGATTCGCGTTGCCCCTGCCGAAAAAATCGCTTCAACGGAAAAACATCGTCAATACGATTGTTGCCCGCATATTTATTTCCTGCTTCCTCGTATTCTTGCAG